>DATFCC010000346.1:0-13718 GCA_035253505.1 Hyphomicrobiaceae bacterium | reverse complement strand
CGGCATGGATCCGCTCGAGCTCCGTCTCAAGAACGCGGTGCGAGAAGGCACGCAATCGGCATACGGCCCCACCTACAAGCGCATCGGCCTCCGCGAGACGATCGAGGCGGCGCAAAAGCATCCCCACTACAAGGCGAAGCTCGGCAAGAACCAGGGACGCGGCGTGGCCTCCGGCTTCTGGTTCAACTTCGGCGGCAACACGTCGACTTCGCTCAGCATCAACGCCGACGGCACCGTAGCGGTCTGTTACGGCAACCCGGATATCGGCGGCTCGCGCGCCTCGATGAGCATGATGGTCGCCGAGGAGCTGGGCGTTCCCTATGAGGCTGTGCGCACGATCGTTGCCGACACCGCTTCCCTCGGCCACAACGACATCACCGACGGCAGCCGGGTTACCTTCTCGGCCGGCATCGGCGTCATCAACGCCGCGCGCGATGCCATCAAGGTTCTCTGCGCGCGTGCCGCCGCCATCTGGGGCATTCCGGCCGAGGCCGTGACGTGGGAGAACGGCGCCGCCCGGCCCGCCGGGGGCAACGCTGGCAAGTTCAAGCCGCTTTCGCTCAAGGAGATTGCGGCACAGTTCTCCAGCACCGGCGGACCGATCGCCGGCCACTTCGAATATAACGCCGACGATGCCGGTGTGAGCTTCGGCACCCACATCTGCGACGTGGAGGTCGATCGCGAGACCGGCGCCGTCAAGGTGGTGCGCTATACCGTCGTGCAGGATGCCGGCAAGGCCGTGCATCCAAGCTACGTGGAGGGCCAGTTCCAGGGTGGCGCCGTGCAGGGCATCGGCTGGGCCCTCAACGAGGAGTACTGGTACGGCGACGACGGCCGGCTGCAGAACGCCGGGTTTCTCGACTACCGGCTTCCGGTTGCGTCCGACGTGCCGATGATCGACACCGTCATCGTCGAGGTGCCGAACCCCGGTCACCCCTACGGCGTGCGCGGCGTCGGCGAGACGCCGATCGTGCCGCCGCTCGCCGCCGTCGCCAACGCCATTGCCGCGGCGACCGGTGCCAGGATGAGCCAGGTGCCGATGTCGCCGCCACGCGTGCTCAAGGCCATCGCCGAGCAATGCGGGACTGCGAGCGCAAAGACGGTTGCGCCGGCGCCGAACGGCAGGGCACGCAAGAAGCGGTAGGCTGCAGCGAGGCTTTCATGGTGCGTGTGAAGCTCGGCGGGCCCCTGATGTCGCAGGCGGGCGGCATCACGGAGTTCGAGGTGGAGGCCGCGACCATCCGCGAGCTGCTCGAGAAGCTGGGCATGCAGTTTCCCGAGCTGAAGCCGGTCCTCGAGCGCGGGGTCACCGTCGCGGTCAACGGCGCCATCTACCGCGGCGCCTTCCTGGCGCCGATTGCGGACGGCAGCGAGGTCTACCTCATCCCCGCGCTCGTCGGCGGATAGGCCTGCGGCAGCTCCTGGGTCACTCGGCTCCGCGGGCTGCACGGGATGAATAGGCGCGCTCCGGGCGCACCACCGATGCGCCGCCCGCGGTGTCGCCATCGAGGCCAAGTCTGGCGCTCCCTGCCCCGCTGAGCTACCAATTCCCCGTCGCTTGCAGGCTCGGTACGGAGGTGCGCGTTCATGCGTGTCGGCATAGAGGTCGGCGGCACCTTCACCGACCTGGTCGCCATCGGCCCCGATGGCATTCGCGTGACCAAGGTGCCGAGCGTGCCGCACGCGCCCGACGAGGGCGCCATGAATGCCCTGATCGCCAGCGGCATCGCGGTGGAGTCCATCGAGGACCTGGCGCATGGGTCCACCGTCGCCACCAACGCCGTGCTGGAGCGCAAGGGGTTCCCCACGGCGTTCATCACCACCAGGGGATTCCGCGACATCCTCGCCCTGCAGCGGCACGGCCGGTCGCGCATCTACGATCTGGAGTACCAGAAGCCCAAGCCCGTGGTGACGCGCGCGGCAAGCTTCGAGGTCGCCGAGCGCATCCTTGCCGATGGCACGGTCGAAACCCCGCTGGACGCCGCCGACGTGAGCGAAAGACTGGTGCCCGCGCTCGAGGGCGGCGGCTACGAGGCCGTCGCCATCTGCCTCCTCAATGCCTATGTCAACCCGGCGCACGAGCGGGCGCTGCGCGATCTGCTGGCCCGCGCGCTGCCCGATCTGCACGTCACCATCTCCTCCGACATCACGCGCGAGTTTCGCGAGTTCGAGCGCGCCTCGACGACCACGCTGTCCGCCTACGTCCAGCCGGTCATCGACCGCTACATACAACGCTTCCGCAAGCGGCTGGATGCCGGCGGCTTCAGCGGGCGCTTCTCGGTCATGCAGTCGAACGGCGGGCGGCTTCCGGCGGAAGCCATGCGCGCCAACGCCATCAATGCGCTGCTGTCCGGCCCGGCCGCGGGCGTCGTCGGTGCCGTGCGCCAGACCGGCCGCTCTGGCTACCGCAATCTCGTGACGCTCGACATCGGCGGCACCTCGACGGACGTGTGCGTGGTGACGGCCGGCGCACCGCAGCTCACCCAGGAATTCCATCTCGACGGGCTGCCGATCCGCATCCCCCTGCTCGACATCAACACGATCGGTGCCGGCGGCGGATCGATCGTGTGGGTCGACGAGGGCGGCATGCTGCGCGTCGGCCCACAGTCGGCCGGGGCCGATCCGGGCCCGGCCTGCTACGGTCGCGGCGGCACCGAGCCGACGCTGACCGATGCGCACGTCGTGCGCGGCACCATGCGGCCCGAGGCATTCCTCGGCGGCCGCATGAAGATCGATGCAGCCGCCGCGGCCAAGGCGCTCCAACCCATCGCGCAGCGCTTCAACCTGACGCTCGAGGCGGCCGCCGACAGTGCGGTGGCGCTTGCCAACGCCAACATCGTGCGCGCCATTCAGCTCATCTCCACCGAGCGCGGCCACGATCCGCGCGACTATGTGCTCGTGCCTTATGGTGGTGCCGGGCCGCTGCACGCCGCCAAGGTGGCCGAGGACCTCGGCATCACCACCATTGTCGTGCCCCCGGCCGCCGGCATCATCTCCGCCTACGGGCTGATCGCATCGGATTTCGTGCTGTTCGAGAGCATGACGCACCGGGCGCCGGCCGATGCGCGTGCGGCCGATATACTGCGCGACGTATTCCGGTCGATGCGGGGGCGCGCCCTCGACCGCGCAAAGGCGAGCGGCCTGGAAGGCCCCGTCACCTTCTCCCTGACGGCCGAGATGCGCTACGTCGGTCAGGCGTTCGAGGTGCCTGTGCTGTTCGACGAGGCGGAGCTCGAAACCCTGGACGCCGCGGGCGTGCACCGCAGGTTCGGCGAGGCGCATCAGCGCGTCTACTTCTTCGGCGGGGAAGCGGCCAAGCCCATCGAGTTCGTGTCCTTCCGCCTCGGCGTCACCGCCCCGCTCGACAGCCTGCCCCTGCTGGCCGAAACGAAGGGAGCCGAAGCGCCGGCGCGTGCCATCCGCATTTTCGACGGCAAGGCGTGGAGCGACGCCCAACTCCTTCATCGCATGGCTCTCAAACGCCGGCAGGCCGTGGCCGGACCAGCGCTGCTCGAGGACCCGACTTCTACGCTCTATCTCCCGGCCGGCTGGACGGCTCGATCGGACGACAACGACAACACCATTCTGGAACGGCAGTGAGTCATGCAGGAACGCGTATCCGATTCGACCGCCGGCGGAGCCGATTTCGGGAAGCTCGATCCGGTCGACTACGCCGTCATCTCCCAGGCACTGATCGCCATCGCGCGCGAGATGGGCACCAAGCTCGTGCGCTCGTCCTACTCCAACATCGTGCGCGAGGCGCAGGACGCCTCCGCTGCGCTGTTCGACGCGCAGGGCAACGTCGTCGCCCAGGCCGAGCTGATCCCCATGCATCTGGGGTCCATGTCGGAGATCTTCCTGGCCTGTGTCGAGCAGTGTCCGATCAGCACGCTCCAGCCGGGCGACTTCTACATCAACAACGACCCCTACGGCGGCGGCCAGCACCTGCAGGACGTCTTCATCTTCACGCCGATCTTCGTCGACGGCTGCATCGTCGCCTTCGCCGGCACCGTGGCGCACCATCTCGATCTCGGCGGCGGCAATCCGGGCATGACGCCCGACGCGGTCGACGTGCACGCTGAGGGCATCATCATCCCGCCCTCGCGCTACACCTACGAGCGCGACTGGAACGGCGGGCCGCTCGAGCGCCTCGTTGCCGCCAACGTACGCGTGCCCTCGCAGACCATCGGCGACTTCTACGCCCAGTTCGCGGCCAACGCGATCGGCACGGCCCGCATGGTCGAGCTCTGCGCGCGATACCGTACCCCGAAGGTGCTCGCCGCCATGAGCGAGCTGATGAACTACTCCGAGCGCCGCTTCCAGGCTGCTCTGCGCGCCATCCCCGATGGCACCTACCACGGCGAGGACGCGGTCGACGACGACGGGCTCGCCGACCAGCCGCTGGTCGTGAAGGCCGCCGTCACCGTCAAGGGCGAGGAGATCACCGTCGACTACGCCGGCACCTGCGGCCAAGTGCGACGCAACCTCAACTGCCCGTGGGCTTCCACCGTGTCGGCGACGCTCGCCGCCATCAAGTCTGCCCTGACGAGCCCGGACATCCCCTTCAATGAGGGCTTCAAGCGGCCGATCAGGGTAACCGCGCCGAAGGGCACCCTCGTCAATCCCAATTACCCCGCGCCGGTGCGCGCCCGCCTGCTGCCGGCCTATCGCTGCTTCAATGCCTTGCTCAAGGCGCTCGCCCAGGTGGTGCCCGAGCAGGTGATCGCCGGCGGGAACGATTCCACGCATGCGCTCGCCATCTCGCATCTCGGAGACAAGGGTTACCGGGTGTATCTGGAGATCTACGGCGGGGGGTTCGGTGGTGGCCCGCGTCACGACGGATGCGATGCAGTCGACAGCCCGCTGTCCAATTGCACCAACACGCCGGTCGAGGCGACCGACATGGACTTCGACCATTTCCGCGTCATCGGCTACGGCCTGCTGCCCGACACCGGCGGTGCCGGCAAGCACCGTGGTGGCCTCGGCCTGTTCCGCCGCTTCCTCATTCTCAAGGACGGGGCCAATTTCGCCACCTACACCGATCGTGTCCGTCTCGCGCCCTACGGCCTGTTCGGCGGCAGCGAGGGAACCCGTACGCGCATCGAGATCGAGCGCGACGGGCGGATCATCAAGACCAAGAGCAAGGATCGCGTCGACCTCAAGGCGGGTGACGTCCTGACCCTCTACTCCTCGGGCGGCGGCGGGTATGGTGCGGCGCTGGGACGTGACAAGCGCCTCGTGGCGGAGGATGTGAAGCAGGGTTACGTCAGCCCCGATGCGGCCGCGCGGCTTTATGGATGGACCGGCGGCACATGAGCGAGCTGCCACGCCAGGCACAGGCGATCATCATCGGCGGCGGCGTGATCGGGTGCTCGGTCGCCTATCATCTGGCGAAGCTCGGCTGGCGCGACGTGGTTCTGCTCGAGCGCAAGCAGCTCACCTCGGGCACCACCTGGCATGCTGCGGGGCTCATCGGCCAGCTCCGCGCTACCGCCAACATGACGAAGCTCGCCCGCTACGGCGCCGAGCTCTACGCCAACCTCGAGGCAGAAACGGGCGTCGCCACGGGTTTCCGCCGCGTCGGCTCGATTTCGCTGGCGCTCACCCGCGACCGGCTGGAGGAGCTGAAGCGCGGCGCATCGATGGCGCGGGCCTTCGATGTGGACGTGGAGGAAATCTCCGTCGCCGAAGCCGCCCGTCGCCACCCGCTGACCGACATGACCGGCGTCCTGGGCGCCATTTACCTGCCCCGCGACGGGCAGGCCGATCCGGGCAATGTCGCGCTGTCCATGGCGCGCGGCGCCACGCAGGCCGGCGTCACGATCCGCGAGAACGTGAAGGTCACGGGCATCCTCATGGAAAAAGGCCGCGTCAGCGGCGTCGTCACGCAGGCCGGCACGATCAAGTCGGACGTGGTCATCAACTGCGCGGGCATGTGGGGACGCGAGGTCGGGCGCATGGCGGGCGTGCACCTGCCGCTGCAGGCCTGCGAGCACTTCTACATCGTCAGCGAGCCGAGCGACGAGATCCCGCCGGGGCTGCCCGTCCTGCGGGTCACCGACGAGTGTGCCTACTACAAGGAGGATGCCGGCAAGATCATGCTCGGCGCCTTCGAGCCCAAAGCCAAGCCGTGGGCCGCCGACGGCATTCCCGAGGCATTCTGCTTCGACGAGTTGCCCGCCGATCTCGAGCACTTCGCGCCCATCCTGGAGACCGCGACCCGGCGCATGCCCCTGCTGGGCCGCATCGGCATCCGCACCTTCTTCAACGGCCCCGAGAGCTTTACCCACGACAACCGCTACATGCTGGGCGAGACGCCGGAGGTGGCCGGCTTCTTCGTCGCCTGCGGGTTCAACTCGGTCGGCATCCAATCGGCGGCCGGCGCGGGCAAGGCACTGGCGGAGTGGATCGTCGGCGGCGCGCCTCCGTTCGACCTGTGGGACGTCGATGTGCGCCGCGTGTTCCCATGGCAGGCGACGCGCAGCTTCATCGTGCCGCGTGTGTCCGAGACGCTCGGCCTGCTCTACGCCGATCATTTTCCGTACAGGCAGTTCGCCACGTCACGCGGCGTCCGCCACAGTCCCATCCACGGTGAGCTTGCCGCCTGCGGCGCCTATTTCGGTGAGGCGGCGGGCTGGGAGCGGCCGCACTGGTTCCTGCCGCAGGAGGAGGCGCTGCGCGGGCGCAGGCCCGAGGCGCACGACACTTGGGGGCGCCCGCGCTGGCACGACTACGTCGCAGCCGAGCACATGGCCGTGCGCACCGGGATCGGGCTGCTCGATATGAGCCCCTTCGGCAAGATTCGTGTCGAAGGTGCGGATGCGGAAGCCGTCCTGCAGCGAATTTGCGCCAACGACGTGGCGGTCCCCGAGGGCCGCATCGTCTACACGCAATGGCTCAACGATCGCGGCGGCATCGAGGCCGACGTGACGGTGACGCGCCTCTCGGAGACGGCATTCCTGGTCGTGACGGGCGCGGCCACGCTGCGCCGCGACCTCGCATGGCTCGCGCGGCACGTACCTGACGGCGCGCATTGCACCGTTGTCGACGTGTCGAGCGGGGAGGCGTGCCTGGCCGTGATGGGCCCGCACGCCCGGGCTTTCCTGCAGGCCCTTACGCCCGACGACATCTCCAATGCGGCATTTCCCTTCGCAACGCACCGCACGATCGAGATCGGCATGGCCCACGTGCGGGCGCACCGCATCAGCTACGTCGGCGAGCTCGGCTACGAGCTCTATGTTCCAACCGAGTTTGCAAGGCACGTCGTTTCCGTTCTACTGGAGGCGGGCCTGCCCCAGGGGCTTCGGCCGGCGGGTTTGCTGGCTATGGACGCGTTGCGCCTCGAGAAGGCTTACCGCCATTTCGGGCACGATATTTCCGACGAGGATCACGTGCTCGAGGCTGGGCTTGGCTTTGCGGTAAAAACCGCGAAGCGCCGCGGCCGTTTCGGCGACTTCGTCGGGCGCGAAGCCGTGCTACGCAAGCGCGAGTCTGGCCTGGCCCGCCGCCTCCTGCAGTTCAAGCTGGAGGACCGGGACGCGCTGCTGTTCCACAACGAGCCTATTCTCCGAGACGGCCGCATCGTCGGCCATATCACCTCGGGCGCCTATGGCCATGCACTCGGCGCAGCCGTCGGGCTCGGCTACGTCCCGTGCCCAAACCGCGAGACGGAGGTGGACCTGCTCGCGTCGCGCTACGAGATCGAGGTGGCCGGCCGCAGGCTTGCCGCCACCGCCACGCTCAAGCCCTTCCATGATCCGGCGAACGCGCGCATCAGGGGATAGCCCCGCCGCCGGTCGCCGCGACAAGGCTCTACCCACGGCTCTATTGCGCGGGCTGCGCCTGCAGTCCCAGGCTCGATGGCCCCGGCAGCAGCCGGTGGCGCCAGACGCCGACAACCGTCGCGGCCAGGACGACTGCGCCTGTGGCGGTGGCAATCCTGGCGTCGGGATGGAGGAGCACGACCAGGGACAGGGCCGCCAGCGGAATGCGCATGACGAGGTCCGCGAGGCCCTCCAGGTAGCGGCCGAACAGGGCGAACGCGACACCGCTGGTGCCGATGAAGATCAGCAGCGTTGCACCGACCTGCGCCCAGCCCGGGTTCACCACGGCGTCCGAGCGCGTGAAGATGGCGAACGTCATCAACGTTATGGGGGCACAGATCTTCAGCGCCTCGTACATGGTTCGCATGAACGAGGCCTCGGCGATGCGCGCCGATACGGCCGCGGTCAGTGAGGTCGGCGGCGAGAGCTCTCCCCAGACCGACAGCAGAAACACGAAGAAATGGGCGATCCAGGGGTTGATGCCGAGCTGCTGCAGCGGGCGGACGATGACAATGGCGCCGATGATGTAGGTGGCGGTCGGCGGCAGGCCGGCGCCCGCCAGCCAGCCGAACAGGTAGGCCAGGATCACCACGCCGATCAGATTCTGTGCCCCGAGGTCCAGGATCATGGCGCCCATGCGGTTGATGAACCCGGTGACGGTGAACAGCCCGATCATGATGCCGAGCGTGGCCAGCAGGAGGGTCAGGTACGAGGTCATGTCGGCGTGCGTCTCGATGGCGCGCCGCACGCTGCCCCACAGCGTCTCCTGCTCCAGTGTCGGCTCCCGAAGCCAGTACTTGAACACGAGGAAGGCGATCAGGAGCGCCGAGAACAGGAACACCGCCGTGTAGAGCGCGGAGAGCAGCTCGCCGGTGCCGACCCAGCCCATGAGGTAGATGAGGTAAGCGACGGCGGCGAAGAAGATGAGGGTCCTGACGAGGTCATAGGGCGGCACCTTGGGAGCCGCCACCTGGTCGCGGGGCAGCAGCCGCACGCAGATGAGGTAGATGGCGAAGGCGATCGACGCGTAGTAGACGAAGGCGAGCGCAAATCCGCGCTTCACGACCTCCCAGTAGGTGACGCCGAGAAAGTCGGACATCAGGAAGGCGCCCACTCCCATCATCGGTGGCATGATGAGGCCGCCCATGGAGCCCGCCGTCTCCGCAGCAGCGGCGAACGCGCCCGGGACGCCGTAGCGCTTCATCAGCGGGATCGTGATGGTGCCGACCACGGCGGCGTTGGCCGAGCCCGATCCGCTCACCATGCCGACGCACAGCGAGCCCATGACCGCCGTCTGCGGGACGAGCTGGCGCGAGCGGCCGGCCAGCCGCCGCATCACCTGGATCATAGCACCCTGGGCGCCGAAGCCGTTGGCGGCGGCAGCCAGCAGCAGGAAGGCCGCGATCAGGGTCAGGGCCAGTTGGCCATAGATGCCGTAGATGCCCGTCGAGAGCTCGACCGTGCTCGATGTGACGACCCGATGGAAGCTCGTGCCCGGGTGCCAGAAGAAGTCGATAGGGCTCAGGTAGCCGAACAGCGTGTAGGCCACCAGAACCGCATTGACCCAGAAGAGCGTCGGATGCGCCAGCCGCGACAGCTCCATCACGAGGAGGAACATGAGCAGGCCGACGATGAAATCCTGCCTCGTGAAGGTCCCTTGCGAATAGATCGCGATGCGTTCGTACTCGAAGAGAAAATAGACGAAGGCGTAGATGCAGATGCCGACATATGCGGCGACCAGCACGTGATTGAGAACGGGGGGCAGAAAACGATAGAGGTAATCCCGCTGGTACATGAACAGGATGTTCAGGACGAGCGCGATCGAGAGCACGTAGGCGACGAGCTCCTGCGGACCGCCGAGGCCGGTGTAGTAGTACCAGAGCAGCCAGCCGAGCTGGATCACCCCGAAAGCCAGGATGAGGGAGCCCAGATTGAGGTGGGTGCGCAGCCCGTTGATCATGACGCTCACTCCCCCGGCCGGGTGGCCCCATTCACCCGGCGATGGTCTGCGTGTTCGGGTTGTCTGCGGGGGGCGGGTTTTCGCATCAGCCACCGCGCGCTTCACGGTTCTGGCTCAGCTTCCGGGCGCCACCTTCCACTTCCCATTCCAGGCGTTGTGCTCCTTCAGGAACCTGACGAGGCCCGGATGCACGGGGACGTCCGGGTTGGCCTCGATGCCGGCAACCTGCATGCCGACGAAGTCCTTGGCCATCGGCGTGAAGCCCGGATCGACCGTCACCAGCTCGTCCTTCTGATCGTAGAACGCCTTGACCATCCGGTAGACGAGGTCGGTCGACATGTCCGCGCGCACGTTGTACCCGAACAGGATCGGCACGCCCTGCAGGCTCGCGTGGCCGACGTCCTTGCTGAACGCGTTCTTCGGATCGACCTCGGCAATGGCGAGCCCTGCCGCCTTCAGCTTGGCGACTTCGTCGGAGCATGGATTGATGACGCGGATATCCATCCGCACTTCCGTCTCCTTCCAGTAGGGCGGCAGCGTGCGGCCGGCGGTGGTGTAGATGGCCGACCCGACGATGGTCCCCTGTTCGAGCGCATCGGTGTTCGACTTGTTGTCGATCTGGATGTGCTTGAAGTCGTACCCGAGCACCTTGAAGATGCGCTGCCAGTTGAGCCAGTTCTGGAAGCCGGCCTGCGTGAAGTAGACGGGCTTGCCGCTGAAATCCTTCCAGCACTTGAACTTGTCGGCCGTCTTTGCCGGCACCGCCATCATCGATTCCATGGGATAGGCGTACCACGTGTGCACCAGCTCGGGCTTGGCCGGCGCGTAGTCCTTGAAGGGGCCCACGCGCTCCTTGAACTGGGTCATGCCGATGTCGGCCGTGTAGGCGATCTCGCCTTCGCCGTTCATCACCGCCTTCATCGACACGGTTGGCGACTGGTAGGGCTGCACCGTGACGGTGTATTCGCCGCCGAGCGCCTTCTCCAGCACCTTCGCCATGGACGCCGCGATCGTATAGCCGTAGGCCCCGACCTGCGCCGTCGACCAGCGCAGCGACTTGCGCTCCTGCGCGGAGGCGGATGGCATTGCCATGGCCAAGGCGGCGGCAGCAACGGCCGAAAAGCGGATCAGCTTGCCTGCTGGCATCGGCTTCCTCCCTTGATTTCTTGTTTCGCGACCGCTTTGACGGTTGGCGGCCAGTTGCAGCCAATTGATCGGTGCCCGGCGCGTCTGTCAATGTGCCGACGTCAAAGATATATCGCACCGCACGTGCATGCGGCGCGGGGTGCGGCTATGGCCGGCACGCCTCACCGCGGCGCGGGGCTCGCCGATCGGGGCCGTGCTGCAGCTAACGGGAACCGGCTGCCGATCCGCTCAACTCGGTCTTGCTTTCGAGACGCTCATTGCGCGGAACCGCTACGGGCGACGGGCGGCGATCGGTGACATAGAAGTCACCCAGCACCAGCACATCGATGTTGGTGCGCAGGTAGCAGGCGATCGCCTCCTCAGGCCGCGCCACGATCGGCTCCCTGACATTGAAGCTCGTATTCAGCAACACAGGCACCCCGGTCAGCTTGGCGAATTCCTCGATCAGCCCGTAGTAGCGTGGGTTCGCCGCACGTTCGACCGTCTGGATGCGCGCGGTGCCGTCGACATGGACGGCCGCGGAGATCACGTCACGCTTGTCGGGGCGCACGCGAGGTGCCAGCGTCATGAACGGGTCGGGCTGGTCGACCTCGAAATACTCGGCGGCGCGGTCCAAAAGCACGGCGGGCGCGAACGGGCGAAAGGGCTCGCGCTTCTTCACCTTGGCATTCAATTGGTCGCGAATGTCGGGCCGACGCGGGTCGGCGAGGATTGACCGGTTGCCCAGGGCGCGCGGGCCCATCTCGAAACGTCCCTGGAACCAGCCCACGATCTTGCCGTCGGCGAGGTCGCGCGCAACGCGGCGCAGCAGGTCCGGCTCGGGGCACCGTGCATATTGCAGCCCCGCGGCATCCAGCGAGCGCTCCATGTCCCGCTCGGTGAAAGCCAGGCCGTAGTAGGCGTGCTTCAGCTCGAAGTGGCGCCCATGCCCCAACTGCATGTGATGGTGCCACAGCGTGCTGCCGAGCGGCGCCCCCGTATCGGACGCGCACGGCGGCACCCAGATCCGGCGAACGTCGGTCTCCTCCAGGACCTTGGCGTTGGCGACGCAATTGAGCGCTACGCCGCCGGACATGCACAGGTCCCGCTCCGGGAACGCTTTCAGCAAGCTCCGCACGATGTGCAGCACAACCTCTTCGGTGACCGCCTGCAGCGCGAAAGCCAGGTCTTTGTGCTGATCGGTGATGGGCTCACCCGGCGCCCGGGCGCGGCCGAACGTATCGATGAACTTGCGCTTGAACGGGCGCAACTGACCGAAGCGCGGATAGTCGAAATAGGACATGTCGACGTGATAGCCGCCGCTGGGCGTGAGCCGGATCACCTCGCGGAACCGCTTGACGTAAGTGCTCTCGCCATACGCGGCCAGTGCCATGACCTTGCCCTCGTCGCCGAAAGGCGCGAAACCGAGATGCTCGGTCACGAAGGTGTAGACGAGACCGATGGAATTCAGGATGCCCGCCGACCAGTGCCGCACGAGCCGGTTGCCACGACCCGTGTAGGCGCTGCTCGACGCGTCGTCCCCGTAGCCATCCATCACGAGCACGAGCGCGGACTCGAAGGGCGAGGCGAAGAACAGCGCAGCGTGCGCGTCGTGATGTCCGACATTGACGATGGGTGGAACCCGCGCCCGGCCGAAATGGTAGTCGAGCCGCCTGACCACATCCCTGTTCAACACCACGATCTTGCCCGTTTGCCCGGGGTGCGCGCCCGGCAGCAGCAGGCTGAGGCTCAATGGGAATCGCCGTGCGAGGAGGCCGGCCACGGCCCTGCGGAGGCGGGCGATGTCCCAGGGGATGGTGATGACATCGACGTCTGCAATGCCCAGTCCCAGCTCATCGAAGGCCGCCTCCAGGGCCATTGCCGGGAATTTCTTGGTCCGCTTCTCCCGCCTGAAACGCTCCTCCTCGAGCACCAGTTGCGGGATGCCGTCCTGCAGCAGCGCAATGCCGCTGTCGTGCGTCCTGGCCGCTATCCCAAGAACTCTCACGCTTGTCCCTGTCGCGCGCCCTTCCCCAGCAGCAGGCCTGCCAGGGCCACGCAGATAACACCGGACACAACGTGAAATGCAATGGGGCCGACCTTGCCGCTGGACGCTGCCGCGATCGCGGCGTCGGCGAAGCACACCAACGCGCCCGTAGCGAACCACAGTGCCAACGCCGACCAGGCGCGCAAGGCCACAAAGCCCATTGCCAGCAATCCAAGCCAGATGTTGCGCAGGCCGACGACGTAGTGCAGCTCGCTGCCTTTCATGGGATAGGCGAGGCCGAACGCGCGGGCCGCAGCATCGGGGACCAGGAGGTAGCGGACCCCGATCGCGATCAGCAGGACGCCGCCGAGGCCGCATGCCACGAGCACGATCCGATCAAGCTTGGATCGGGGCCATGAGGACATCGACAAAGCCCGCGTTCGAGTGAGGCGGCCGAAGCGCAATTGCCTCGTCGTGGCGAACCGGCGCGCCGGCACCGCTGTCGGCGGGATGGGGTCAGAGAACCCAAGCCGCCGCCAGGTCCGGCGCCCAGGGCGCTATGCCTAGAGACAGCGGAACGTCGGACTGCCGCACTTGACGTAGTTGATTTCGTGCCAAACGCAGCAAGGCTCGTCCTTCTTGCACACGAACGTCCTGATCTCGCCGCTGTACTTCATCTTCACGCGGCAGACCTTCTGCCCTTTGCCCGCCTTCGATGCAGCCGTCTTGACGACGAGCGGCTGCTGCGACACCGCCGCAGCCGGCGCCAACGCGATTGCGGCCGTCGTCACGAACAGGCACAGGGTTCCCCAGCGATACAGCA
>DATFCC010000345.1:0-5426 GCA_035253505.1 Hyphomicrobiaceae bacterium | reverse complement strand
CCTGGCGCGCGAGGCGATCGTGCGTCGCGGCCAGCTCGGCGCGCAGCTTGGTGATGGTGGTGGACTGCTGCTCGGCCTGGGCCTGCGCCGAGCTGAGGCGGGCCTTCAGCCCCAGGCGGCTTTCCATGAGGCCGCCGGCCTTGCCCTCGTTCTCCTCGAAAGCGGCGAGGGCGGCCTTGAGACGCGCGATCTCCCCTGCCTGATCCTCGTTGCGGGCCTTGAGCACCTGCATCTCCCGCTCGTGCGCCGCGCTGGCGTCCGTCGTCGCCGCGCCACGCGCGGAGCCCAACTCCGCCTCGGCTTCGGAGATGCCCTGGCGGGCCTTGGCGGTGACGCTCTCGGTCTTGCCGGCCTCGGCGGCGGGGGCCGCGAGGGCCAGTCCGGCGCCGAGGCGCCGCTGCAGGCGGTCGATCAGTTGCGCCTGCTCGCTCGATTTGCTCCTCAGCGCCTCCACTTCCGAGCGCAGGGCCGCGTCACCGTCGCCGCCTTCGCCGGAGACGCGGTTGCGGCCGCCGCGCGTGGTGAGCGCGCTCGACAGCTTCTCGATCTGCGCATTCTTCTGCGCGTTGACGGAGCTGACCTCTTCCAGCGTCTGGCGCTGCCGCTTGGCAGTGGCGGTGAGCTCGGCGATCTCGCGGTCGCGATTGAAGAGCAGCCGCTTGGCCTCCGCCAGCCGTGCCTCCACGCGCGGCAGCCGGTCCGACACCGTCTGCTCCAGCACGCGGCGCGCGTTCTGGTTCTCCTCCAGGTCCGCCCGGAGCTGCACCAGGTCGCTCTCCAACGTCGAAATGCTGGCGTCGCGGCGGTTGAGGTCGATGAGCTGCCGCGCCCGCTCGATCTTGGCCTGCTCGAGCTGCATCTCGAGCTTGTGGACCTTGATGGCATACTCCGCGCGCAGCCGATCGCGATCCGCCTTGATCTCGGGCTCGCTGACCGGCATCGACTGCTTGATGCGCGCCGTCGTCAGCCGCACCGCGCGCGACCAGAACGCCGACGCCACGAACAGGCCGAGCAGGCTCGCGATCAGAAAGCCCAGGGCAACCAGCATGCCTGACTGAATTGAGATCAAGGGCTGGTCCTTGGACTACGGGCTATGCGCATATACAGAGCCTTGGCGCAAACGCGGCGGTCTCGCAAGCCGTTGCCGGCGTGGGACCATTGGGCTGGTGGCGAGATTCGCACAAGCCGATACTACGGATAGGGCGGCATGCCGTCACGCACCCGGCGCGAGCACGGGTGCACAACGGCGCGCCGGTTTCAAAACGGGTTCCAGGTCGGCCGGCGCGTGTACTTCAGATAGCCGACGTTGGCACCGAAGCGAAGCCCTAGGCCGGAGCGGATCGGCGCAACGATCACGTCGTCGCTCTTCTGAAAGGTCAAGCCTACGCCACCCACGAGGTAGGCCGAGCCCTCCACGCCGCCGAAGCGCCGGTAGATCTCCTGCGGGTCATGCAGGTTGTAGACCAGCATCATCACCTTGGAGCCTTCCGCACCCGCATCCCAGCCGATCGACGGCCCCTGCCAGTAGACGCGATGCTCGCCGGCGTCCTTGGTGTAGAGGATGCCCTCGCCGTAGCGCAGCCCGGCAACGAAGGCGCCGCCGGCCTCCTGGCCGAGAATGTACCCGTTCGGCCGGCCCTGCTTCTGGAACGCGTACTCGACCACGCTCGCCAGCCCCTTGCTGACCGAGCCGAAGAAGGAGTGGCCCGTAGCCAGGATCTCGCGGGAGGAGTAGCTGCCATCGGGAGGCGGCAGGTCCTCCCCGTAGCGCTGTCCCGGCGGCCCATAGGGAGGCGGCTCCCCGTAGGGCTCGCCGCGCGGCGGGGCGTAGGGTTCGCCGTAGGCCGAGCGCGGCGGGGTGTAGGGTTCGCCATAGGCGGGGCGCGGCGCCGGGTACGGCGAGCCGTACCCCGAGCCGGGCGGCGGCGCATAGGCGCCCCCCGGCGGGCCGGCATGGGGCTGGCCGTAGGAGCCCGCGGCCGGCGGCGGGGCATAGCCTCCCGGAGCGCCGGCGTAGCCGGAGCGGGGCGGTGGACTGTAGGCATCGCTCGGCCGTGAGGGGCGATAGGCATCGGAGGGCCGTGCATTGGGATCGGAGCGCGGATCGCGGGCGTCGGGGTCGTCGTAGCGCGGCCCGCTGTCCGACCTGTACGGATCGTCCCGCGGCGGCGCCCCCCGCCAGGTTTCCTGGGTCAGGCCCGAGGAGGCGGACAGCAGCAGGGGCAGGCTCACCAGCGCACCGGCCAGCGCCGAAGATCGTGACGGCATGGAATCAACCTTCAGGTTCATCGCCAGACTTGAACCAGCCCGGCTCCCGCACGCGCAATACGGAGCACCCCGATAGTCACAATTGTCGCAAAGTATTACCAAAGTGTGGCCGAGGTGCACGGCCAGGCGTGGTGTCGGCGGCCGCACGCCCTTGAGCATCGTGCGCCGCAGCCCCACTCTTTCGGGAAACGTATCGCCGAGAAGAGGATTGCGCCCATGCAGGCAACCTGGCGGGGCAGGGTGATCGCCGACAGCGACCGAACCTTGGACGTTGGCGGCTATACATATTTCCCACGCGAGACCGTGCGCATGGACCTGCTCGAGCTCGCGCCCAAGACCAAGCGCGACCTCGAGTGCCCCCATGGCGTCCAGTTCTACGATGTCGCGGACGCCGGTGAGCGCAGCGCGCGTGCCGCCTGGTCCTACGAGGCGCCGCGCCCATCGATGGCGCGCGTCGATCACTGGATCGGCTTCTGGGAGGACGTCGAAGTCGGCTAGGGCGCGTCAGGCTTCGCGCGCCTGGGGCATCGGCCCGCGCGCCCAGGCCACGAAGTCCGGACTCTCGAAGCGGCCGGCAGCGTTGCCATACAGCAGCGGCTTTCCGTCGATGCGGGTGACAGTTCCGCCGGCGGCCGCCAGGATGGCGTGGCCGGCAGCCGTGTCCCATTCGCACGTCGGCCCGACGCGCGGATAGAAATCGGCTTCACCCTTGGCAATCAGCCCGAACTTCAGCGACGACGGCAGCGCGCGCCGGTCCACCACATTGTAGCTGGCAAGAAAGCGCTCGGTCGCGCGGTTGAGGTGCGACTGGCTGGTGAGGGCCACCATGGCGTGCGGGTCCGGTATGCGTGCAGTGAGACGTCGCCAGGCACAGTCGGCGAGCCGGCGTGCATCCGATTGCGGGGAGAGAGCGGCGTTGACCGCCACATCCGATGCCAGGGTGACGTAGAAGTCGGACAGCGCCGCCGCGTAGAGCAGGCCGAACGCCGGGCGCTGGCTTTCGACCAGAGCGACGTTGATCGTGAACTCCCTCTTGCCCTTGATGAACCCCTTGGTGCCATCGAGCGGGTCGACCAGGAAGAAGGGGCCGGAGATGTCCGGGATGCGGCCGGCCGCCACCTCCTCCTCGGCGATGACGGGAACGCCGGGGGCCGCTCGGGCAAGGCCGGCGAGCAGGATCTCCTCGGACTCCCGGTCGGCGGCGGTGACCGGACTGTCGTCGGCCTTGTGCTCCACCGCGACGCCGGCGCCGAAATGCGCCATCTGCGCGCGCGCTGCCGCCAACGCGACGCTCAGGAGCTCCTCGGCGAGGCGGCGGATTTCACTTGCGTGCATGATTTTCGCTTTCGTGATTCGCAGATGCGCTCGTTAACGGCGCATTGGTGGCACCGCTGCACGCCGGCGTTGTGACTCAAAAGCAATAGCCTCGTTCCCGGGCGTGACTGCTGCGGGGGCGCAGGCCTTGGAGCTGCAGCGCGAAGCGTGTATCAAGGCAGACACATTGCGCAAGCGGTTCTGTTGGCCAGCGTGGCGTAGGCGTGTTCGCGTGAGCGGCCGACCGCGGCCTCCAAGGCAACGACGACCAGAGAGCCTGTAATGACCGAGCGCGCCCAGCCGACCGATCTCGAGCTCGCGGCCCTGATTTCCAGCAAGATCTGCCACGACGTCATCGGCCCCGTCGGCGCCATATACAACGGCCTCGAGATCCTCGACGAGGACGATGACGCGCAAGCCAAGACCTACGCCCTGGACGTGATCCGCAACGTCACCCAGCAGGCCTCGGCCCGCCTGCAGTTCGCCCGCTTCGCCTTCGGTGCCGCCGGCTCGGCAGGGGCGCAGATCGAGCTTGGCACCGCCGAGCAGATCAGCCGCGGCCTGGTGGGCCAGGGCAAGCACAAGCTGGTGTGGCGTGGCATGCCGGGCTACATGGCCAAGGACAGGGTCAAGCTGCTGCTCAATATGATCGCCGCCGCGATCACCTCCCTGCCCCGCGGCGGGGAGATCGAGGTCGCCATCGCCGACACCCTCGAGCGGCCGACCTTCCGGCTGCGATGCCGGGGCACGGGAGCGCGCGCCCCGCAATATCTGGCAGACTTCATTGCGGGTGGTCCGCCGCCGCTCGATGCCCTTTCGATCCAGGCCTACTACACGTGGCGCCTGGCGGCCTCCACGCGCATGCGGCTCGACATCGTCAAGGACGGCGCGGACATCATCCTGACGGCGCGGCCAACCGTCTGAAGCGACAGCCCCGATCTCGGCGTCAGGCGCTGCCATCGCCGGCAAGCGCGACCTTGTGCGCCCGCCCGGCCGGCCGGGCCGCGAGCGTCACGCCACCCAGGATGAGCACGAACCCGATCACGTGGTAGAGCATGAGCCGCTCGCCGATGAGCGTCGTTGCGAAAACCGCGCTGAAGAGCGGGATGGTGTGCAGGAACGCGCTGGCGCGGGGCGCGCCGATCAGGTCGACGCCCCGGTTCCAGGCGAGGTAGGCGAGCAGGCTGGTGAAGAAGGCCGCGTAGAGGATGGCACCGATGGTGCGCGCATCCGCGACGATGTCGAACCCCAATGCGTGCTCCAGCAACGCGAAGGGCAGCGTGCCCAGCGCAGAGACGGGTGCCAGGACGAACAGGAAGCTCATCGGGTGCACCGCGGGCCGCAGGCGCAGGCAGGCGCAGTAGGTGGCCCAGAACACCATGTTGAGGAGGATCAGCAGGTCGCCGATATTGAAGCTGAGCGCCAGAAGCCGCTCCGGGTGAAGCTGGCAGAGGATGGCCAGCACGCCCGCCAGCGACAGGGCAACGCCGAAGAGCTGGAGCGGCCCCAGCCCGTCGCGGAACAACAGGTAGCTGGCGGCGACGATGAAGGCCGGCGCCACCGAGCCGACCACGCCCATGTTGAGCGCCGTCGTGTACTGCAGCGCGACGAACTGCAGGGTGCCGAAGGCCGCGCCGCCCGTCAGCGACAGGAACACCATCACGCCGGCATGGGCCTTAAGCTTGGGCAGATCCTCGCGGATGCGCGGCCACGCCAGAACGGTGACGACCGCGAACACTACCAGCCAGCGGAACACCGACAGCGTCGCAGGCGGTGCATGCCCGGCAATTGTGCGCGCCACCACATGATTGCCGGCCCAGCAGGCGGCTGCGGTCGGCAACAGG
>DATFCC010000344.1:0-3832 GCA_035253505.1 Hyphomicrobiaceae bacterium | reverse complement strand
CGGACCGCCCCCACTTCTGCTTTCCCGGCCGCAGCGCACGGACTTGATCCGCGGATCAAGGCCAGGGCGCGCAGAGCTGGGGCCTTTCCCGATGCCGGGGAAAGATCCCGGATAGCCTCGCCTCCGGCCGGGGGGCCGGCGTCTCGGCTTCCGGGAATGCAGGCGGGGAGGGTCTGCCCATTCGGAGACGTGCCACCTGGGTCCCGCGTACGCTCGGGTCGACGTGCTCTGGCAGCGGATTGCGCGCAATCCTCCCGGTCTGCGTCCCCGGAAGCCGCGCTCTCGGCGCGGCTATCCGGGGCCTTTCCCGATGCCGGAGAAAGATCCCCGATAGCCTCGCCTCGGCTCGAGAGCCGGGCGCGGCTTCCGGGAATGCAGGCGGAGGCGCGGCTTCCGGCGCAGGTGCGGGCTAGGCTTCCGGGAAGGCAGGTGGCGAGGTGCATGGCCTAGCCTTCCTCGCCCAGCAGGAGCCGACGCAGGTGGATGGGAAGCACCTCGCGGCGGTACCAGGCGCTCGCCAGCGCATCGGTGGCGGGGCTGGTGCCTTCCGCGGCGGCGCCGAGCGCCGAAGCAATGCCGGCAGCATCGGGATTGCGACCTTCCAGCGCCCGCTCCAGGGCACGCGCACGGATCGGCGTCGGCGCCATCGCGCCGTAGGCGACGCGCGCACCGGCAATTCGTCCTCCGGCGACGGGCAGGTGCGCGGCAATGCTCAGCACCGACACGCCCTTGGGTTTCACGCGCGCCACCTTGCGGAAGCGGAACGCGTCGGGGCCAGCCGGGCGTGGCACGGACACCGCCGTCACGAGGCTGCCGGTGCCGGTGCGACCGCGGCCGGCAAGGAACTGCTCCAGCGGCGTCTGCTGCGCACCACCGTACGCGCCCTGCACCAACACCGTGGCATCCAGCGCCAGCAGCGCCACCGTGAAATCGCCGTAAGGCGAGGGCGCAAACAGGTTGCCGCCCACCGTCGCCATGGCGCGCACGGCCGGTCCACCGATCACGCGTGCGACAGGGTGCAGGAAGGCCAGATCGCGGTTGGCGAGGACGTCGACCATGCGCGCGCCCGCGCCGATGAGGATGCGCCCGCCCTCGTTGCGGATCTGGCAATAGCCGGGGTCGGAGGCGCGCACCAGCGTGCCGATCGCCGTGTCACCCTCGTTGATGGCGCGCATCAGCAGGGTGCCGCCCGAGTAGAAACGCGCGGCACGGTCCGAGGCCAGCGCCGCAGCGGCCTCGTTCATCGAGCCGAAGGTTTTGACCTCGACCGTCATCGTCCTCTCATGCGGCGGCCAGGGCCTCATGGCGGCGGATCGCCTCGAAGCCCGCCTCGAAGATCTGTTCGCCCACCATCCTGGTCATTTCGGCCTCGTTTCCCGCCGGCGTCGTGAATCTGGCCTCCCAGTGCCAGAAGGTGCGGTTGCCGTCGGTGACGGGCAGCAGGCGCACATGCGCCACATAGTTGAAGAGCGGGATCGGCGTGTCGAGCAGGCAGTAGCTCAAAGTCATCTCCAGGTCGGAGAGGGCAAGCAGCTGCTCGCGCACCTCGGCGCCGTCCGCGAGTTGGAGACGGCGCACGCAGCCGATGAGATCCGACGGAAGGTGGCGCTCGATCGCGCTGGTCTTCACTGCGGGAAGCCAGCGGTCGAAGCCGTTGAAGTCGCGCAGGATGGCCCACACGCGGTCGACCGGGGCGTCGATGATGGTGCTCTTGACCACGCGCGGCACGGATCAGCCTCCGAACTGGCGCTTCAAGGCATCGAACCCACCCTGGAACACGGCCGTACCGATGTTGGCAACCAGCTCCGCCTCGCGCTCGGGCGCACAATCGAATTCGGCAGTCCACTCCAGAAAGGTGCGCTGGCCGTCGGTGATGGGCGTGAGCCGTAGCGTCGCCACGTAGTTCTCCACCCCCATGGGCGATTCCAGGATCGAGTAGGTGCAGAACATGTCGTAGTCCGACAGTCCCAGGAGCTGCTCGCGGATGCGGTCGCCATTGCGCAGGCGAAAGTCGCGGATGCAGCCGACCTTGTCAGCCAACTCGCCGTTCTCGATGCGGCTCTCGCCGATCGCCGGATGCCAGGTGGGCAGACCATTGAAGTCGCGCACGCGCGCCCACACCTTGGCGGCCGGAGCGTTGACGACGCTGGAGGTGTAGACCTTGGCCATTGCCTGCGCCTAGTCCCATTCTGTCTTCGACGGAAACACTCCCAGCACCCTCAACCCCGTCCTGAGCCCGTCGAAGCACGGGCCGCGGACTCCATGCCTTGCTTCGACAATGCTCAGCACGGGATTGGAGCAAGCTTGCAGGTTCGATCTCAATCGGAAAGGCACTAGCCCGACCCCTTGTCGCTGTCGCCACCCTGACCCGAGCCACCACCCTGGGATGGGGCCTGCTCGCGCTTCGGGGTACCGCCACCCGCCTCCTTGGCGACGCGCTGCATATCGGAAGCCTCGCGCATGAGCCCCGGCAGCCGGGAAAGGCTGCCTCCTTCGATGCCGATCTCCTTCAACACCTGATCGATCATCGGCGCCTGCACGCGATAGCGCAGTGCCGAATCGATCACCTCGTCGGTCGGGCTGCGGCCGTCGCCGCGCCCGCCTCCGCCGGACAGGCCGTCGACCTGCAGGATGCGTATCCCCTCGATCTTCTCCATCGGCTTGACGCTCTCGCGCACGATGCCTTCGATACGGTCCAGAAGACGGCGGCGGAACAGGCCATAGCGCGCCTCGTCGGTAAGGACGTTCTCGGCTTCGTACAACAGCTTCTGCGCTTCGGCGGCCACCGCGGCGCGCACCTGCTCGGCCTGGGCGGCGATGCGCTTCTCCTCGGCATCCTTCTGCGCCAGCATCATCTCGATGGAGGTGCGTCGCTTGGTGGCCTCGCTGTCGCGCGCCGTGGTAACGCGCTCCTCGGCCTCGGCGGCACGGGCACGCAGGGCTTCCGCTTCGACCTTGGCGGCCGACTCCTCCAGCGACTTCTGGTAGAGGGCGATGGCCTTCTCCATGAGTGCCGTCTCGACATCGCGCTCGCGCGCCACCTCCAGCTTGCGCAGGGCGAGGTCGCGGCCCACGCGCGCTTCGTCGAGCCCGCGCTCGGAGGCGATGCGCGCCCGCTCGATCTCCTCGCGAGAGGCGATTTCCGCCTCCTGCAGAGCCTGGGCGCGCGCCACCTCGATCTGTTCCAGGGCGCGGCGCCGGGCGAGGCGGGCGGTTTCCAGCGCCTGCTCGCGGCCGACCTCGGTCTTCTCGATTTCCTGGCGGGCCGCAATCTCGGCTTGCTTGACGTTGCGGTCGGCCTCGGTGCGCTCGACCTTCTTGCCCGAAAGCTCGATGGTGCGCTGCTCCTCGGCTATCTCGACCGCCTTCTTCTGGTCGATCTCGAGCACCTCGCGGCTCTGCTGGGAGGCGATGCGCGTCTTTTCGAGCTCCAGCTCCATGGCGATGCGGGCGCGCTCCACGGCCTCGCGCTTTGGGATCTCGGCCGCATCGAGAGCCTCGGCCTGGGCAATGGCAAGCGCCTTGGTCTCCTGCTCGGACGCGATGCGTGCGGCAAGCACGACCTTCTCCTGGGAGATACGGGCGGCCTCCACCATTTCCCGGGCCTTGATTTCGGCCGCATCGATGGCGCGTGTGCGCTCGATCTCGAGCTGGCGCACGGCCTCGTCGCGCGCAATGCGCTCGGTGGCGATCGTGCCGTCCTGGGCGATGCGGGCGCTCTCGATCGCCTGACGGGCGAGGATCTCGGCCGACTCCAGGGCCTTGCTGCGCTCGATCTCGCGCACCCGGATAGCCTCGTCGCTCTGGATGCGGGCGGCGGCAACATTCTTCT
>DATFCC010000343.1:0-27660 GCA_035253505.1 Hyphomicrobiaceae bacterium | reverse complement strand
AGCAGGCGAGATTGCCCAACGCATCGCCTTCGATGACTTCCTGAAGGTCGACATCCGCGTCGGCACGATCGTCGCCGCCGAGCCGCTGGAGGGTGCGCGCAAGCCGGCCCTCCGGCTCGAGATCGACTTCGGGCCGCAGATCGGTCGCAGGAAAAGCTCCGCGCAGATCACCCGGCACTACAGGCCTGAGGACCTGATCGGCAGACAGGTGGCGGCCGTGCTGAACTTTCCGCCGCGGCAGATCGGCAAGATGATGTCGGAAGTGCTCACACTCGGATTTCCGGACGGCGCCGGCGAGGTCGTGCTGATCGGACCCGAGCGCGCGGTGCCGGACGGCGGACGCCTGTTCTGAAGCACCCTACTTGCGGTGCAGCCGCGCCCGCACGTCCATCTCTCTCCTTGCGGGCACCTGCGCCTGCGGGCTGCCTCCGGGAATGGTGCCGGCTGCCGCGCGCAGCATGGAGCGTTCGGCCTCGAGCGATGGATTCGACGCGACGTTGGCGCTGGTCTTGGCCGGGTCCGCCTCGTTCAGTCGCGTCCGATTGTTGCCAAGTGTGGCGCCGCGCCACCGCTCGACTACGCGGTCGATCAGATCGCCGTCGACGCTGGTGGAATCGAAGGGGCCGCTGCTCACGGCCTCGCCTCTTGGAATGTACTGAGCCGGCAGCTCGCTGAAGCGCAACCGGGTCGGCAGCGCCACGCCTTCGCCGAAGGCGAACACTTCGCGCGTGCCGAGCGAGGGCACGAAAGCGAGGAGCCCGGCGGCGGCGTCGGACACCGCGGAGCGAATGATGCCCTGGTCGCGCTCGTTGGCCATGCGCATGGCGAAGATCGTGCTGCACTGGGAGATGATCGTGGAATCGAGCTCCGCCGGGCGCTGCGTGATCATCGCCAGGAACACGCGGTATTTCCGGCCCTCCTTGGCAATGCGCGAAATCGCCTTGCGGGTGGGGCCGAAACCGATGCTGCGGTCGCCCGGCGCGTAGCGGTGCGCCTCCTCGCAAGCAAAGAGGAGGGGCACGGCGCCGTCGCTCCACAAACCGAACTCGAAAGCCATGCGGCCGAGCACGGAAACCAGCGAGTCGACCACCTCCGCCGGAAAGCCCGCCATCTGCATCACCGTCATCGGCTTCCCGTGCGCCTGGAGCCGGAAGAGCTGGCTCAGCACATCGACCATCGTGTCGCCGCCGACGTTGGCATTGTCGAACATGAAGGCGTAGCGCGGGTCCTTGCGCACGGCTTCGATACGAGCCACGAGGCGGCTGTAGCGGGCGGTGTTGGAGCGGTTCTCCAGCTTGCCCATCCGCTCGTCGATGAGAGAAACCACGTCCGACAGGCGATAGGGAACGGGCGTATCGACGGTGAAGCCCGTGGTGCTCGAATCCAGCTTGCGCAGCGAGGGACCCTCGCCGCTGCGGGACCAGGCAAACAGGTTCTTGGCCTGCGGGATCACCTGGGAGAGGATTTCCACTTCGTCGTCCAGGCCAGGCCGCCCGCGGAAGAAGACGTCGACGGTTTCCTCGAAGTTGAACAGCCAGAACGGAAGCTTCAGGTTCTTCGGGTTCAGAACCTGCGCGCGATCGCTGAAGCAGTTGCCGTACTCGTTGTGCGGGTCGATGAGGAAGATGCGCAGATCAGGCCGCACATCCAGCACCTGCCGCAGAATGACGGCGACGCCGCTGGACTTGCCCACGCCGGTGCTGCCGAACAGCGCGAAGTGCTTGCCCAGCATGTCGTCGATCTTGATGCGGGCGCCGATGGTGACGTCCTGCTGCAGGCTGCCTATGTTGATGGTGTCGGCGCTCGCGGTGTCGTAGATGAGCCGCAAGCCGTCGCTGCCGAGCAGATCCACCTCGTCGCCGATGACGGGATATTCGGCGATGCCGCGCTGGAAGCGCATGCTGCCGCCCCTGGTCTCTCTGATCTCACCGAGGAGATCGACGCGGGCGGTGAGGCCGGCATTGCCGGCGCCGGCCTGTTTTTGGGCGCCGCCATCGACGTGGGTGATGACCCCGATGACGCACGACCCCGTCGCTCGGATGCCCAGGAACTTGCCGATAGTGATGCGGCCGTCATTGCCGCTGTTGGCAGATGCGCCATCGACGAGCCGGATGCTCGCCTGGGAGCCGCTGACAGTAACGACGTGGCCGACCAGCTTGACCGAGTCGGCAGGCGAACGAGGCATGTTACGCAACCCCCACACGTACATCGCGGATTGTGCCAGCCAATGCGTAAAGAATTGCAAACGGCGCAAAGGGGCCGCGTTAACCCTTGTCGGTCGCTACGATCTGCGGAAGGGCCGGGCCGATGCGTGCCGCTACAACGGGACGCGCATGGTGGCGCGCAGGCCGCCCATCGAGCTGGTGCCGAGGGCAATATCGCCGCCGTGACTGCGGGCGATATCGCGGGCGATGGCGAGGCCGAGGCCGGAGTTGCCCTCGTCCTGGTTGCGCGCGTGGTCCAGCCGGTAGAAGGGGCGAAAGACGTTGTCGCGCTCGGCCGGGGGAATGCCGGGGCCGTCGTCGTCCACGTCGATGCGCAGCCACAGGTCGTCGGATGCGGCGCGAATGATGACGATGTTGCCGAAGCGGGCGGCATTGGTCACCAGGTTGGTGATGGCACGCTTGAACGCCTGCCGCTTGAGGGGCAGCACCAGCTCGTGCCTGGGCTGGCGCATGCGCACCTCGATGGGGGTGCCCAGATGCTCCGTCTCCTCCTGCACCTCGCCGAGCAGCTCGCCGATGTTGGTGGGGGCGGCCTCCTCCCCGCCGTCGCCCTTGGCGAAGGCCAGGTAGTCCTCGAGCATGTGCTGCATCTCGTTGACGTCGCTTCTCAGCGCCAGGATCTCGGGGCTGTCGCGAAGCAGGGCGAGCTCCAGCTTGAACCGGGTCAACACGGTGCGCAGGTCGTGGCTCACCCCGGCAAGCATCGTGGTGCGCTGCTCGACGTGCTGGCGAATGCGCTCGCGCATCTCCAGGAATGCCTGCGCCGCCTGGCGCACCTCGCGCGCCCCGCGCGGCCGGAACTCCGCCGGCACCGGACGGCCCTTGCCGAACGCGTCGGCGGCCTCGGCCAGGCGCAGCACCGGCCGGATCTGGTTGCGCAGAAAGAGGATGGCGACCGTCAACAGCACCACGGAGGTGCCCACCATCCACACCAAGAAGATGTGCGAGTTCGAGGCGTAGATCTGCCCGCGCTGGGCCACGAAGCGCAGGATGGCACCGTCGAGCTTCACGCGGATCTCCACGTGGCGCGACTGGCCGACCGTGTCGATCCAGAACGGCCGCTTCAGCGTGGCGCGGATCTCGTCGGACAAGGCGCGGTCGAGCAGATCGAAAAACGGCTTCGGCTGCTGGGTCGGCAGATTGCCCGCCGGCAGCACGGCCACCGACAGGCCGAAGCGGTTCAGCCCGATCTCGACGAGCTGGGCGATATCGTCCTTGCTCGAGCTCGCCTCGTAGAGGTCGACGACGGCCGCCATGTCGCGCGCCAATCCCTCGGACAACCGGCGCGTCACCTGGTTCCAGTGGCGCTCCATGAAGGTAAAGGCCACGACGCTTTCGAGCAGCACGATCGGCGCAATGATGATGATCAGTGCCCGAGCGTAGAGACCCTTCGGCGCCAGCTCGGTGACGGCGCGCAAGAGTCGCGACCATGCCTTGCGCAGCCAGTTGCCCTCAATGAGCAGCTTGCGCCAAGTTTCGGGGTTGCGGGCAAGCATCAACGCCGTCTCTCATGACCCCCGGCTGACTTCAGTCCGTATGCAAGATATAGCCTTTGCCCCTGACCGTTTGCAGATAAACCGGATTGGCCGGATCGGTCTCGATCTTGCGGCGCAGTCGGTTGATCTGCACGTCGATGGCACGCTCGCTGCCGGTCGAGTCGTCGCTGGCCAGCTCGTGGCGTGCGATCGGGGCGCCTGGCCGCTGGGCGAACAGCCGCAGCAGGTCGCGCTCCCGTTCCGTGAGCTTGATGGTCTCGTCCTTGCGCCTCAACTCACCGCGCGCCACGTGGAACGTGAAGTCTCCCATCCTGACCTCGTCCTTGGGTCCGGACGATCCCCGCCCTCTCTTCAATATGTTGTTGACGCGCAGCAGCAGCTCGCGCGGCTCGAAGGGCTTGGGAACGTAGTCGTCGACGCCGGCCTCCAGGCCTTCGATGCGCTGCTCAGGCTCGGCCTGCGCGGTCACCAGGCAGATCGGGATGCTGGATATCGACTTGAGGTCGCGGGCGAGCTCCAGTCCGCTTTCGCCGGGCATCATCACGTCCAGGATGACGAGATCGAAGGCCAGGCCCCGCATGGCGGCGCGTGCGTTGGCAGCATCGGCTGCCGTCGTCACGCGGAAGCCGTGCTCGAATAGGTACCGGGCGAGGGAATCGCGTATGCGCTGGTCGTCGTCGACGACCAGGATATGCGCGGCGTTGTCAGGCAGCGTATCCATCGAGCCCCCAAGCTGCGTCGTGCCGCGGTCAGGCAGAGCTTGCGGCGACGGCCTCGATCGGCCGAGGAAGCAGCGCTTCGACCAGCGCGCGCTCCTCGCGGGCAATCATGTTGAACAGGAAGCGCGCCGTGATCTCATCGCCACCGCGGCCGGCCTGGGCGAGAGCGTGGGCAACGCGCTTGGCCTGCAGACTGTCGAGGCGCCGGGCCAGGGCGGCACCCTTGTGCGTTGCATGCAGGAGGCGCTGCCGGCGATCGCGCTCGCCGGCCTTCTGCTCGATCCAGTCTTCGTCGACGAGTTGCTTGAGCACGCGCGCCAGGCTTTGTTTGGTGATCTTCAGGATCTCGAGAAGATCGGCAACGCGCAAGCCCGGATGCCGGTTGACGAAGTGCAGCACACGGTGATGGGCGCGACGGAGGCCGAGTTCAGCCAGTGCTGCATCCGCCTCGCGCGTGAAATCGCGATAGGCGAAGAACAGCAGCTCCACGAACGTGACGAGATGAGGGTCCGCACCGGCGGCCGGCGACCTGTCCGAGCCTTGGTCGACCGGCGCCCGATGCCCTCTCAAGGGCGCGGAAGTTATGTCAGCCATGTTGACTTATTTGACCCCGATTGTTAGTGCTGGCAAGCGATTTTACAGGGCTCCGAGGCCGCGTGGCGGCGCGCCTGCCAGGCTGTGTGTGCCGGCCACGATCCGAGCAATCATCGCCGCGGCACCGATCCTGAAGGAGAGAGAGCGCATGGCCGACCTGGTCCCCTATCACGACCGCGATGGCTTCATCTGGTTCGACGGCAAGCTGGTACCCTGGCGGGACGCGAACCTGCACGTGCTGAGCCACGGCCTGCACTATGCCAGCGCGGTATTCGAGGGGGAGCGCGCGTACGGTGGCGAGATCTTCGAGCTCTCCCAGCACAGCCAGCGGCTCTACGAGGGTGCCAAGACGCTCGATTTCACCATTCCCTACAGCGTCGAGGAGATCGACAAGGCCTGCCGCGAGACCATCAAGGCCAACAACCTGACCGACTGCTACGTGCGGCCCATCGCCTGGCGGGGCAGCGAGATGATGGGTGTCTCCGCCCAGGCAACCAAGATCCACCTCGCCGTCGCCGCCTGGGACTGGGGCTCCTACTTCCCGATGGAGCAGCGCCTCAAGGGCATCCGCCTGACGATCGCGCAATTCCGCCGCCCCGATCCGGCCACGGCACCCGCCAAGACCAAGGCGGCCGGGCTCTACATGATCTGCACCCTCGAGAAGCACCGCGCCGAGCGCATGGGCTATGCCGACGCGCTGATGTACGACTGGCGCGGGCGCGTTGCCGAGTGCACGGGCGCCAACATCTTCTTCATCAAGGACGGCGTTCTGCACACGCCGACGCCCGATTGCTTCCTTGACGGCATCACCCGCCGCACGGTCATTGGGCTCGCCAAGAAGCGGGGCATGCAGGTGGTGGAGCGCACCATCATGCCCGATGAGCTCGGCTCCTTCTCCGAGTGCTTCCTGGTCGGCACCGCCGCGGAGGTCACGCCCGTGTCGGAGATTGGCACGAACATCTACAAGCCCGGCCGCATCTGCGAGACGCTGATCAACGACTACAGCGCCGCCGTGCAACCCAAGAAGGTGGCGGCCGAGTAGGCCTTCCGAGCCGTTGTGACCGTCGATCCACGGCTGAGCATGCGGGGGGACGACAGCCGCCGGCCACCGATCCGACGGCCGCTCTGCGGCGGCCCGAATACCTACACCATGACCTGCGTTCCGACCTCGACCACGCGATCGCTCGGGATGCGGAAATACTCCGTCGCATCCTCGGCGCGGCCTGTCAGCCAGATGAAGAGAAGTTCCTGCCAGCGCGGCATTTCGGACTTCAGCGAGGTCTTGAGCGAGCGGCGGGACAGGAAGAAGGAGGTTGCCGAGATATCGATGTTGAGGTCCTTGCGGCGGCAGTGCTCCAGGATCTTCGGCACGCTCGGCGTTTCCATGAAGCCGTAGTGGGCGATCACGCGGATGAAGGTATCCTCCACCTTGTCGATCTCCACGCGCTCGTGGCGCGGCACCCGCGGCGTGTCCTCGGTCTTGATGGTGAGGATGATGTTGCGCTCGTGCAGAACCCGATTGTGCTTCAGGTTGTGCATCAGCGAGGTGGGCGCCGAATAAGGGTCGCCGGTAAGGAATACCGCGGTTCCCGGCACGCGGTGCGGCGGCTTCGCCTCGAGCTTGCGCACCAGCCATTCCAGATCGGCCTCGCTCTTGCGGGTCGCGCGATTGAGGCTTGCAGAGCCGCGCACCCACGTCAGCACCAGCAACGTGATGGCAATGGCAATGGCAAGCGGCAGCCAGCCGCCCTCCTGCACCTTGAGCACGTTGGCGGCGAGGAAGGCCTGCTCGATCTGCAGCAGCGGCACGATCAGCAGGGCCACCTTCCATACCGGCCAGTTCCAGCAACGCCAGACGACGAAGAAGGCCATCAGGCTGTCGACCACCATGGTCGCCGTCACCGACAGGCCATAGGCGGCGGCGAGGCTGCTGGAGCTGCGGAACATCAAGGTGACGATGAGCACGCCGACGAACAGGATCTGGTTGACGCGCGGCAGGTAGATCTGGCCGGCCATGCTCTCCGATGTGTGGCGAATGGTGAGCCGCGGCACGAGGCCGAGCTGTATGGCCTGCCGCGTGAACGAGAAGGCGCCCGTGATGACGGCTTGACTGGCGATCACGGTGGCGATGGTCGCCAGGATGACCATCGGGATCAGCGCCCAGCCCGGGTAGAGGCGGTAGAACGGATTGTCGATGGCATCGGGATGGGCCAGCAGCAAGGCGCCCTGACCGAAATAGTTCAGGATCAGGGCGGGCTGAATGATGGCGAGCCAGGCCACCTGGATGGGCTTGCGGCCGAAATGGCCAAGGTCGGCGTAGAGGGCCTCGGCGCCGGTGACGGCCAGGAACACCAGGCCCATGACGACAAGGCCGACGATGCCGTGGGTGAGGATGAACTCCACGCCGACAAGAGGGTTGAGCGCCTGGAAGACGCGCGGATCGTCGATGATATGGATGAGGCCGCCGGCAGCCAGCGCCGCGAACCACACGAGCATGACCGGACCGAAGAACTGCGCCACCAGCGCAGTTCCGTGCGACTGCACGGCAAACAGCAGCACCAGGATCGCCACGGTCAACGGCAGGACGAGGTGGTCGAGCTGCGGGGCGACCAGGTTGAGGCCTTCCACGGCGGATAAGACGGAGATGGCGGGCGTGAGCACCGCATCGCCGTAGAAGAAGGCGGCGCCGACCACGCCGAGGAACAGGATCAAGGATGCGCTGCGCTTGGCGACCGACTGGCCCAGCGCCATCAGTGCGAAGGTTCCGCCCTCGCCCTTGTTGTCGGCATTGAGCAGCACCAGCACATACTTGAGCGTGACGATGAGAAGCATCGTCCACACCACGAGCGAGAGCACGCCAAGGACAGCCTCCGGCCCGCCGCTTGTCGCTTTGACCGCCTCGCGCAGGGCGTAAAGGGGGCTGGTGCCGATGTCGCCGAACACCACACCAAGCGATCCGAGCGCAAGCGCCCAGAAGCGACTATCGGAGTGCCCATTCTCGGCAGTGCTGCGGGCTGCAGCGGCAGGTTGTGCCATCGGAAGAGCGGGTTCACCCCTTGTGGGCAGCGCTGCGGCGCAGAATGGGCGCGGCTTATACACCCGTACAAGCTTCGGCGGAAGTCCGCCTTCGCCATCGGCGTCAGTGAGCCGGCCGGCGGCAGCCATTGCGTCGCTACAGATACGGCTGCAAACGACTGAACGCCGTTTATTTATGGCTCTTCAGCCGTCGGCAAAGGACATGGCACTGCTGCGAAATTCGCCTATCCCGCTCCAATCCCGCTTCTATCGCAGACTGGCCGCGACGCGTCGCACGTAGTCGGCGTAGGTCGACCTGCCGAGCCGGTCGAGCCAGGGTGCGATGGCGTCAGGCGTTACGAAGCCAAGCCTCAGGGCGATCTCCTCGGGGCAGGCGATCTTCAGGCCCTGCCGCCGCTCCAGGGTGGCGACGAAGTCTCCGGCCGCGGCGAGACTGTCGAACGTGCCGGTGTCGAGCCATGCATAGCCGCGCCCGAGCCGCTCCACGTGCAGGTGACCCTGGCCGAGATAGCGCCGGTTGATATCGGTGATTTCAAGCTCGCCACGGGCAGACGGCGTGATTTCGCGCGCGTAGTCGAGGACCGCGTTGTCATAGAAGTAGAGGCCGGTAACGGCGTGATTGGAGCGCGGCGCGGTCGGCTTCTCCTCGATGCTGACGGCGCGACCCTCGGCGTCGAACTCGACCACGCCATAGCGCTCGGGATCCGTGACCTCATAGGCGAAGACCGTCGCCCCGCTCTCGCGTCGGGCAGCGAGCGACAGAGCATCGGTCAGGCCGTGTCCGTAGAAGATGTTGTCGCCCAGAACGAGCGCGCACCGGTCCTTGCCGATGAAATCGGCTCCGATGAGGAAGGCTTGCGCCAGACCTTCCGGCCTCGGCTGCATCGCGTAGCTCAGGTGCAGGCCGAACTGCCGGCCGTCACCGAGCAGGGTGCGAAACAACGGCTGGTCATGGGGCGTGGTGATGACCAGGATGTCTCGGATGCCGGCAAGCATCAGCACGGACAGCGGATAGTAGATCAGCGGTTTGTCGTAGACCGGCAAGAGCTGCTTGGAGACCGACAGCGTCAACGGGTAGAGACGCGTGCCGCTGCCGCCGGCCAGAATGATGCCCTTCATCGTGCCCCCCGTCCTTCAGGCTGGGTGCCGAAATGCGCGTCAAGGCAGCGCGACAGACCGTCTTGCCAATCGGGCATGTCGATGCCGAACACGCGCTTCAGCTTGTCGGTCGAGAGCTTGGAATAGGCTGGCCGCGCCGCCTTGGCCGGATAGTCGCGGCCCGGGATCGGCACGACTTTCGCGCACGGCCCGCCACGCGCCGCCGAGCCCGCCATGATGGCTCGGGCGAACCCGCACCAGGTGGCTTCTCCGGCGCTGGCGATGTGGAAGATGCCGCAACGGTCGTCTGGGCCGCCGCCTTGCCCGAGGCCTGCCACGATCGGCACCATCGCCTCGGCGATGTCGGCAGCGAACGTAGGCGCGCCGCGCTGGTCGTCCACCACCCGCAGCTCAGTCCGCTCGCCGGCTAGGCGAAGCATCGTCAGGAGAAAGTTCGATCCATACGGGCTGCATACCCAGGCGGTGCGCAAGATCGCATGGCGTGGATTGGCCGCCGCGACGGCGCGCTCGCCGGCGAGCTTCGACCGCCCATAGACGCCGAGCGGCGCGGTGGGATCGGTCTCGACATAGGGCGACGATTTGGTGCCGTCGAAGACGTAGTCGGTGGAGAGGTGGAGAATGGCAGCGCCCGCCTCGCGCGCCTGCTCGGCGACGGCACGGGCGCCGTCGGCGTTGATCGCCATGGCAAGGGCCGGCTCGTCCTCGGCGCGATCGACGAGGGTGTATGCCGCCGGATTGATGACCACCTGCGGCCGGACGTGCCGGATGGCCGCCGCAACCGTCTCCGGCCTTGCCAGGTCGATCTGCGGGCGGGCGGCCACGGCGACGTCGAAACCGTGACGCGGCAGGGTCGCGAGCAGCGCGCGCGCCACCTGTCCCCGGGAGCCGATGACCAGCACGCGCATGGGAGCATGGTTCATGGGTGTCCCTGGCGAGCCCCGGCGGGTCCGCGCATGCCGAGACGCTCGCCCCGGTATACGCGTTCGCGCAGCGGACGCCACCACGCTTCATTGCCGAGATACCAGGCAACGGTCTTCTCCAGCCCGCTGTCGAAGGTCTCGCGCGGGCGCCACCCGAGCTCGCGTTCGATCTTGGCGGGATCGATGGCATAGCGGCGGTCGTGGCCCGGCCGGTCGGGCACGAACTCGATGAGCCCTCGGCGCGAGGTGCCGTTGGGCCGCAGCCGGTCGACCAGATCGCACAGGGCCTGCACGACCTCGATGTTCCGGCGCAGGGCGCGGCCGCCGATGTTGTAGGTCTCGCCCGGTCGGCCGCTCTCGACCACGAGCGCAAGCGCGCGTGCATGATCCTCCACGTACAGCCAATCGCGCTCGTGCCGGCCATCGCCATAGACGGGGAGCGGAAGGCCCTCGAGCGCGTTCAGGAGCAGCAGCGGAATGAGCTTCTCGGGAAAATGGTAGGGACCATAGTTGTTGGAGCAGTTGGTGATCAGCACCGGCAACCCGTAGGTGCGGTGCCAGGCTGACGCCAGGTGGTCGGAGGCCGCCTTGCTGGCCGAATAGGGCGAGCATGGATCGTACGGTGTCGCCTCATGGAAATGCTCATCGGGCGCCGCGCTGCCGTAGACCTCGTCGGTAGACACATGCAGGAAGCGGAAGGCATCGCGCCGGTGCGCGGGCAACCCTTCCCAATGGCATCGCACGGCCTCGAGCAGGGTGAAGGTGCCGACGACGTTGGTTTGCACGAATTGCGCCGGCCCGGCGATGGACCGGTCGACGTGACTTTCCGCGGCCAGGTGCATGACGGCGTCGGGTGAGGCCTCGGTCAGCACGCGGTCCATGGCCGCGCGATCGCAGATATCGGCATGCACGAAGCGGTAGCCCGCGTGGGTGGCGATGCACCCCAGCGAGCCCGGATTGGCGGCGTACGTCAGCTTGTCGACGTTGGTGACGTGCCAGCCCCGGTCGCGGACGAGGTGGCGGCACACCGCCGAGCCGATGAAGCCCGCGCCTCCCGTGACCACGACCTTCATGGCGATCCCCCGACGCGACGGCGCTAGAACAGAACGGGAGCGTCCTTGAGACGCGGCAGCCTCGTGTCCTTCTCCGACAGCAGCGCCGCTCCGGCAGCGACCGGCCAAGCAATCGCCAGATCCGGATCGTCCCAAAGGATGCCCGCGTCGGCATGCGGAGCATAGGCGGCGGAAGCCTTGTAGAGAACCTCGGTATCCGGCTCGAGCGTGCAATATCCGTGGGCGAAGCCCGCCGGGATGAAAACCTGCAGCCAGTTTTCCGCCGAGAGCTCGATTGCAACGTGACGGCCGAAAGTGGGCGATCGGCGCCGCACATCCACCGCGACATCGAAAATGCGCCCGCGAACCACACGCACCAGCTTGTCCTGGGCGTGCGGAGGAAGCTGGAAGTGCAGGCCGCGCACGGTGCCGGCCCTGTTCGATCGCGAATGATTGTCCTGGATGAACTCCACGGCCAGACCCGCTTCCGTGAATGCGGAGGTCCGATAGACCTCCGAGAAGAAGCCTCGGCCGTCGACGAAACGCGCCGGCTTGACGAGTTTTACATCGGCGATGTCGAGGGGCCGGATTTCCATGCGCACCCTCCAGGATGCCGACTATCCCTGCGCGACCCTCAGCACGGAGCTGCAGGGGCCACGCGGCATATCGCACCGCCTGGATTTAGGCCAGCGGTGCAAGGACCTGGGGCAGGAAGTTTGGCGACCAGGCCCGATTTGCATCTCGCATGGCGCCGCGGTGGATCTATCGCGGTGCACAAAAGGTCGCATTGCGATGCACAAGTCCACCCGATTACCATTTAGGCAGAAGAAGCTCATGCCCAAATGAGAGGCATGCCGATGGACGCTATGTGGACGGTAAAGGACGCGAGCGGCGAGTTGCTCGAAGACTTTACGGCACCCTCGCGGATCGAGGTGGGGCGCAAGCTGGTGCCCGGGCGCTATGACGCATTCCGCTTGCAGGTATCCTCTTCCTACCGAGAGCTGTTCGACCGCGCACTCTCCCACGTTCTCGAGCGGGAAAGATGGCAGATCGTGCGCCTTCGCTGAGAGGCCTACCGGCCGCACCCGTGCGCGTTCAAGCGGTTGCATCCAGCACGGCGGCAATCAGCACCCTGGCCTTGCCGTAGATGCCGGGCGTTTCGCTCTCGCGCGGCCCGCCGATGCTGAGGGTCATGTGCGGGCCAAACCGCTTCTTCTGGGCCTTGAGCCAGGAAGCCGCGTGAACCGCGGCCCTCGCGTCCGTGGCGTCGACGACGAGTTCCGGCTTACCGTGCTTGTGCGCCCACTCGTGCGCGCGCCGCGTCCCGATGGACGCCGACAGGCCCCGGGACTCGGTGATGATCAGTGCGGCGTCGCTGTCGCGGACATTCCATTCCGTGCGCTGCACCGGGTTGGGCAGCGGCGTTTCCTTGAGTTTCGGGTACTTGGGCAGGACACCCGGAGGATCGGGCAGGTCCTCGGCCCAGCCTCCCTTGGGGCACCAGCCGCCCCAGTCCATGCCGCGCTCGATGGCCTCATCGAGTGCCGCGCGGTCCACACCGGTCTGACCGCCGCTGATGATCTTCATGGTGCATCATGCCTACGCAGCGTGGGCAAGCACAAGGCCGCGGCTCGCAGGCGCAGCATCGGCAGATCGCGCCCGATGAGGCCGATGGCGTGGCCGGGCTATCGGCCGGAGGCTTCGCTGCGCAGCCACGCGATGAAGTCTCGCAGCGGCGGCCAGTCGGCCATGTCCGGAAGCGCCAGCGCGTAGTGGCTCCAGTTGGTCGGAATTTCTCCCGGCAGGACCTGCATCAGCCGGCCGGCCGCAATCTCGTGCCCGACCAGGCTCTTGCGTGCGATGGCCACGCCGAGCCCGCCGGCGGCCGCTTCCAGCGTGATGGCGGCGCCATTGAACTTCATGCCCCGGTTGACCGCATCCATCGGCAGGCCGTGATGCGCGAACCAGGTCCGCCAGTTGGTGCCGCTCTCGTCGTCCTCGGCGGTGACATCCAGGATGCGGGTCAGCAGAAGCAGGTCTCCAGGCTTTTCCACGGGGCCCGCCTCAGCGAGATAGCGGGGACTGGCGACGGGAAAGATGGCATCCGGCATCAGGTATTCGGCATGAAGACCGGGATACACGCCGGTTCCGAAGCGCAGAGCGACGTCGAACGTGCGCTGCGACAGGTCGACCACGGCAAGATCCGCCGTGATGTGCAGCTCGATGTCGGGGTGGGCGCTGCGGAACCGATGCAACCGCGGGGCCAGCCAGCGGGTCACGTGCGAGGGTATGCCGGTGATGCGTAGCAGGCGCTCCTCGCGCCGATCGATGCTGGCGACCGCGCGGTGAATCTCTGCGAGGCCGCGGCGGACGCCGGCCGCAAGCCGCTCGCCTTCGGGCGTCAGCTCGATCCTGCGGATATGCCTGAGGAACAGCGGGGTCGCGAGCTCCTCCTCGAGGGCCGCAATGCGGTGGCTGACGGCGCTGGCCGTCACGTTGAGCTCGTCGCCGGCGTCCTTGAAACTCTTGAGGCGCGCGGCCGCCTCGAAGACGCGCAGCGTATCCAGCGGGGGCAGGCGACGCATTTACGAGCTCTCCGAGCGGCCGTGGCCTGGAAGACGGGGTTTTGGGGACGCCCGGCGCATGCATGAGCGAGGTTTGATCATAGCATGACGAACAATCGTTTGTGCCCGCCGGCACACTGCTGCATAGGACGCCCGAACACTGCCTGGCGGATCTCCGACCCACGGGCACGAAAAAAATGCGAGAATGCCATGAGCACGACCCTCCCGATCGCTAACGCTCCCTGGCTGCCTGCCGGCGCCCGTTACCCTGCCCACGCGCCGTATTTCGTTGGGGATGCCACCGGCTTCCCGGGACGGCTGCTGCATGGCCTTCGGCGATGGCTCGGCAGCCAAATGGCGCGCCGTCTCGCGGCCTACGAGCCCGACTGCCGGCTCCTATAGGGCCGCCGCCAAAACGTCGGGCGGCGAACGGCGCGGCTGGCCAGAAGCACCCATGAATGAGCTGGACGAAAGACGCGCCCGGGAACCGGGCCGACGCTCCGCCGCGGGCCCGAGCCCGGAGGCGAAGGGGCGGCTCGCCGACATAGCCCCGATCGTTCGCGTGCCGGCAGGGCGCGTGATCTTCCGCGAAGGCGACGCGGCGGGTGGCTGCTACCTGCTGGTGAGCGGCGCGGTGAAGATCACGCTTGCCGCCGGCAACGAGCGGGAGACGCTGCTCGCCATCCTCGGCGCCGGGGACGTGGTCGGCGAGATGGCGCTGCTGGACGGCCAGCCGCGCTCGGCGACCGTGACTGCCCTCAAGGCGTGCGAGCTCCGCTACATCTCGGCTGCGGCGTTCGACCGGCTGGCCTGCGAGGACGCCGACCTCAGCCGGCTGCTCCTGCGCGCCATGGCGAGCCGCCTGCGCCAGCGCAACGAGGCCTTCGTCGTCCAGCAGATGCCGATGCGCACGCGACTGGCGCGCGCACTGCTGCACCTCGCCCAGCGTTTCGGCGAGGCCCTGCCGGACGGACGCGTCCTGATCCGGCAGAAGGTATCGCAAACCGAATTGGGGCAGATGATCGGCGCCGCCCGCGAGAACGTCAATCGGCAGCTCACCGAGTGGTGCCGCGACCGCCGCGTGGATCGCATCAGCGGCTACTACTGCATCGCCGACCTTCCTGTGTTCGAGCAGCTCGCACGCGGCAACGCCGCCTGACGAACGCGCACGCCTGCGGCCGTATCGGCCGGCGGTTGTCCTCCGGACGGGGAACGGCAGGAACCTACTGTCTCGATTCGCACGAAGCCGTGCGCGCAAATCGGCAGATTTGTGATTTGCGTCACTTCGAGCACGACGCCGGCCCACCAAGTTGCGCTGCAGAAGATCCCCGACGATCGACGCGACGGACGCCGTAGCGCGCTCGCATCGGGGCGCAAACAAGCGAGAGACGATCATGACCAGCATCAGCATGTCCAACCGCCTGCCCGCCGACGCCGCTGCCAAGCAAGCCACGTGGGGCGATGCCCTGCGGGGGGCCCTTGCATCCTGGATGGAGGCACGCACGAGAGCCGCGGAACGTGCCGTGTCGGCCCATCTTGCCGGCCAGGGCGACGGCCGGCTCGCCGGCCTCGGATTCTCAACCAAAGAGATCGCAGCCATCCGCGCCGGCGAACCCGTCAACCGCATTCTGGGACGCTGATCGTCACCGTCCTCCTGACACGATGGAGATCAAAATGTTCGAGCAACTCAGCCTGCGCCACGGCCAACGATTCTCACCGTTTGGGAACGCGGACCGCGGCACACCTCTCCCTCTGCCGCGCTACGTTGTGTGGCATAAGCTGGCGGACGCAGCGCGCACCATCGCTGCCGGCTTTGCGGAACGGCGCCGGCTGCGCCGCTGCGAGCGCGAGCTGCAGAATCTGGACGACCGCATCCTCAAGGACATCGGCTTTTCGCGGCAGTCCATCAATTCGATCGTTCGCCATGGGCGCGGGTTCTAACCCGCGCCTCCCACGCGCTTCGAGCTACATGGAGGGCATCGCTTGAACCTCGCGCCGATCATCCACAGCGATGCCGTCCAGCGCGGCAACTATGCCTTGCAGGCGGTCACGCGCGTGCGGGCACGCATGGATTCCGTCGACCTGCTCCGCGGGCTGGTCATGGTGCTGATGGCCCTTGACCATGTTCGTGATTTCTTCGGCGCGAGCGGCATGAACCCGCGCGACGTCGCTGATCCCGCACTCTTTCTCACGCGCTGGATCACCCACTTCTGCGCACCGGTCTTCATCTTTCTCGCCGGCATGTCGGCATACCTCTACGGAACGCGCGGTCGCAGCACCGGAGAGACCAGCCGCTTCCTGCTCACGCGGGGCCTGTGGCTCATCCTGATCGAGCTCACCATCGTGCGCCTCGGCTGGCGATTCAGCTTCAACCTGGATTTCTTCGTTTTCCAGGTCATCTGGGTGATCGGCGCGTCGATGGTGCTGCTGGCGGCTCTCGTCCATCTGCCGCGCGGGGTCATCGCCGTCATCGGCCTCACTTTGATCGCAGGACACAACCTGCTCGATGGGATTCGCGCCGAGCAGTTCGGGGCCGCTGCGTGGGTCTGGAATTTCCTGCACCAGCCGGACGTCCTGCGTGGCGCCGGCGGCACGATTGCATACCCCCTCTATTCCCTGATCCCCTGGGCCGGAGTGATGGCCGCGGGCTATGCCCTGGGGCCGGTCATGCAGCTCGAGGCCGACCGGCGCCGCCGTACGCTCGTGTGGCTGGGCTCTGCGGTCACCGGCGGCTTCCTCCTGCTGCGCGGCGCCAACGTCTACGGCGACCCGGCCACCTGGCAGTTGCACGGCGACTGGACGGCGACCGCCTTGTCGTTCATCAATTGCGAGAAGTATCCGCCGTCCCTGCTCTATCTGATGATGACGCTCGGGCCCGCCCTCATTCTGTTGGCTGCCCTCGAACACGCGCGCGGACGCCTGGCGGAATGGGTGACCGTGTTCGGCCGTGTGCCGTTCTTCTACTACGTCGCGCACATCTACCTGATCCATGCAGCGGCCGTGCTTCTGGCGCTCGCCATGGGGGCTGACAGTGCCTGGCTCTTCGGCGGCTTCCCGATGCACAAGCCCGCCTCCTATGGTCTGCCGCTGCCGGCCATCTATTGCGTGTGGGGTGCCGTGGTCGTAGCGCTCTATCCGCTGTGCCTGTGGTTCGCGAACCGCAAGCGGCAGGGGCAGCAGTGGTGGTTGAGCTATCTGTGATGTGGTCGCGGGCTGCGGCGGTGCCTCTGCCGATCGCCCGCCATATCGACGACGCGACGTCTCTCCCGAGCCTTCCGCGTCAAAGATGAACGCCCGCCATGCCGCGGGCGGTGCCCTCGATGAGCGTGCCCACGTCATCGCCCCTCGTTCGCCGTTGGTACAACGGGCGGGATGGCGTAGTGTGACCACGTGTTCCGCGCACTGTCGCGCCCCACCTGAACCGAACGCGAGATATATGGCCAACCCTTACGAGACGTTGGGCGTGGCACCCGACGCCAGCCAGGACGACATCCGCAAGGCCTACCGCAAGGCCGCCAAGGAGACACATCCCGATCTCAACCCGGGCAAGCGGGAGGCCGAGAGCCGCTTCAAGGAGATCAACGCCGCCTACGACATCATCGGCGACGCCGACAAGCGCAAGCGCTACGATGCAGGCGAGATCGACGAGACCGGCGCCGAGCGCCACGCGGAACGGCATTACTACCGAGAGTACGCCGAGGCCGATCCTGGCATGCGCTATCGCCGCCGTGGGGAGGCGGCCGGGGATCAGGGCAAGCGCGGCGGCGAATTCGACTACGACATCTTCAGCGATCTCTTCCGCCGGCGTGGCGAAGGCGGCGCCTTTCGCATGCCGCCGCAGGACGTCCGCTACACCCTCGAGATCGACTTCCTGGACGCCGTGAACGGCACGCACAAGGTGGTGGCGATGCCGGACGGCAAGACACTGGACATCACGATCCCGGAAGGAATCAGGGAGGGGCAGGTCCTGCGCCTCAAGGGACAGGGATTGCCGGGCTCCGACGGCAAGCCGGGAGACGCCTACGTCGAGCTTTCGGTTCGGCCCCACCCGGGTTTCAAGCGTGAGGGCCATGACATCCTGAGCACGCTGCCGGTGTCGCTCGGCGAGGCGCTGAACGGCGCGAGCGTGCGCATCGATACCGTGGACGGGCCGGTCGACGTCAGGGTGCCGAAGGGCGCCAGGGAGGGAACGAGGCTGCGGCTGCGCGGCAAGGGCGTGCCGCGCGGAAAGGCAGGCGGGCGCGGCGATCAACTGGTCGACATCCACATTGCGCCCCCGGAAGGCGCCGACGACGCGCTGGCCCAGTTCATGGCCGAATGGGAGAAGACGCATCCGCAGAACCCGCGCAGGAAGGGCGCAGCCTGACATGATCCGAGAAACCGAGCTCGTGACGCGATTTGCGTATCTGGAGCGGCAGGTTCTGCTGACCTGGATCGAGGAAGGGATCGTCTGCCCGCACCGCGACGAGCAGGGCTACCTGTTCGATCGGGTCGATGAGTCGCGCGTGGCGCTGGCCTGCGACCTGCACTACCGCATGGGTCTGGAGCACGCGAGCCTGGGAGTGATCCTGTCGCTGATCGACCAGCTTCACGATGCACGCCATCACCTTCGGGCGCTGACCAAGGCGGTGGCCGAACAGCCCGACACGGTACAGCAGGAGATCACGCGCCGGATGGCCAGCCATCGCAGGTCCCTGGATGACCAGGGCCCGGCCCAGTCCGATTGAGTTTCGGCAGCACGGACAAGCTCAGCTCGTCATCCCGGGTGTGTGACCGGATCGGCCGGGCTCGGCGAGGCAACGCTAAGCCGAAACATCGCGGGAGTTGCCGCCATCGGATGGCGCTTCGAGCCGATCGAGCTGGGCCAGGAAGCCGGGTTCGTCGTCGAGGCAGCGCAGGTCGAAAACCAGCGCGCCGTCTTTCAGGTGGCCGACGACGGGAACGGGAAGATTGCGAAAGCCTGCCGCCAACGCCTCCAGCCGGGTGCCCGCACCTTTGCGCCCGACCGGCGCGATTGCAAGCCCCGCGCTCTGCAGGGTCTCCAGGGGCAACGCGCCTGAGCCGATCTGGCTCGCGCAATCCACGACCGACACCTGGAAGTGCTCGCCGGCTGCGGCCGCCACGCTGCGAGCCAGCCGCTCCGCCAGGGCCGTGATCTCGGCCCGCGAGCGAACGAAATGCCGCAGAGTGGGGAGCGTTTGCGGGAGAGTGTCCGGATTGCGGTAAAGCTTGAGGGTGGCTTCCAGTGCGGCCATGCGCACCTTGTCCAGACGCACCGCGCGCTTCATCGGGTTGCTGGCGATCAAGGCAACAAGATCGCGTCGACCCGCAACGATGCCGGCCTGGGGTCCGCCCAGCAGCTTGTCGCCCGAGAAGGTGACGAGGTCGGCGCCTTCGGCCAGCGCGGCCCAGACGGTCGGCTCCGAGCGCAGCCCGTAGCGCGCAAGGTCCACCAACGCTCCCGAGCCCAGGTCGTGGAGGAAGGGGATGGCTCTGGCACGCGCGAGCGCGGCAAGTTCGGTCGCGGATACCGATTTCGTGAAACCCTGGATCAAATAGTTGGAGGTATGAGCCTTGAGGATGATCCCGGTCTCGGCGCCGACTGCCTGCTCGTAGTCTTTCAAATGCGTGCGATTGGTGGTCCCCACCTCGACGAGGCGTGCGCCGGCGCGCGCCATGATGTCCGGCAGCCGGAACGAGCCGCCGATTTCGATCAACTCACCGCGCGAGACGACCGCCCCGCGGCCGGCCGCAAGGGTGTTGAGGGCGAGCAATACGGCAGCAGCGTTATTGTTGACGATGCAGGCGTCCTCCGCCCCCGTCAGCTCGCGCAACAGGCCGCGCACGTGGTCGTCGCGCTCCCCGCGCGCCGCGCCGCCGAGGTCGAACTCCAGCGCCACCGCCGAGCGCATGGCGTCCGTCGCCGCCGCAACGGCAGCATCGGCAAGCAGGGCGCGCCCCAGATTGGTATGCAGCACCGTGCCCGTGAGGTTGAAGACGCGGCGCAGGCTCGGCACTTCGGCCTGCTCCAGAAGCTCGATTGCACCCGTCGCGACTGCCGAAGCATCGGGCAGGACGGGGCCGCCGCGCACCGCCGCGACGGCCCTGCGAATGGCGCTCACCGTGGCCTCATGGCCGAAGCGCGCCGCGGCGAGCCTGCCGGTCGGGGTGTTCAGCACCTGGTGCACGGATGGGAGCCTGGGCTGCCCCATGGGACAAGCCTCGTCCATGGCCGGCTGGCTCAGGCTGCCTCCTGGGCCACCGTTGGCGCATCGCCCATCAGTGTGGTGCGCCGCACGTCGCGCGGCTCGTCGTGCGGGAAAGGTCGCGCCCGGTGCATGGTCTGGCGGTTGTCCCACATGACGAGATCACCGACCCGCCACTTGTGGGAGTACACGAACTCGCGTTGCGTCGCGGCCTCCGTGAGGTCCATCAGGAACGCCTTCGCCTCGGGCTCCGGCCAGCCGATGATCTTGCCGGCGTGCGAGGACAGATAGAGCGACTTGCGGCCGGTGGTCGGATGCGTGCGGACCAGCCGCTGGCGCACGGGCTTGAGGCGCTGCATCTCTTCCGGCGTGAAGTCCGTGAAGCCCAGCTTGGCGCGCGAGTACATCTGCGAATGCTCGCACACGAGATCCTCGATCAGGTCCTTCGTCTCCTGGTCGAGCGCGTCGTAGGCAGCGCGCATGTCGGCGAACTCCGTGTTGCCGCCCTTCGAGGGAATGGAGCGCGCATGCAGCAGCGAATACTTGGCCGGCACAACCTTGAATGAGCTGTCCGAGTGCCACAAGCGGTTGCCGATCGAGAACAGCCGCCGGCGGTCGTCGCGCGCGAACGGCTTGTTGTCCTTGTCCAGGTTGGAAACGTCGGCGAACGTCTCGGGCAGGCGGTACTCGTCCTTGCGTCTGAGCCCTGTGCCGATGGCGAGCTCGATGGGCCCCAGGCTCTGGGTGAACGCGAGCTGCTTCTCGTCATCGAGCTTCTGATCGCGGAACACGAGCACGCCGTATCGGTCCATCCCCGCGTGGATGGCGGCGATATCCTCGGCGGGCAGCGGCTTGGTTATGTCGACCCCCTCGGCTTCGCCCGCGAAACACGGACCGACCTGGCGAATGGTGAGCGGCATGGCAGCATACTCCCTGACGAGGGCAAGATACGACAAAGCCGGCACGGCGGGGAGGCGCCTACGCGGCGCGATGCCCCGCGTCCTGACCAAAATACGCCTGCTCGAGCCGGCTCGGAAGGTTGGGCTCGCTGCCGGCGGCCTCCAGCACGATGCCGCCCCGTGCCAGGGCATAGACGCGATCGGCAAGGCCGATGGCCTTCTCGATCAACTGCTCCACCAGCAATACGGCGGTGCCGCCGTCACGCAGTTGCGCAACCGCAGCCAGCACACGATCCACGAGCACGGGCGAAAGGCCGGCCGAAGGCTCGTCGAGCATCAGCAGGCGCGGCCGCCGCACCAGGCCCTGGGCCACTGCCAGCATCTGCTGCTGGCCGCCCGAAAGGGTGACGGCGCGGTCATTGCGCTTGGCGGCGATCTCGGGGAAGAAGACCAGCGCCTCCTCCACGCGAGAGGCCAACTCGGCGCGGGGCATGCCGTAGCCCGCCAGCAGCACATTGTCGAACACGGTGAGCTGCGTGAATACCCGGTGTCCCTCCACGACGTGGACGAGCCCGGCACGCACGGTGTCGCGCGGCTTGGCGCCGGCGAGGTCCTTGCCGCCGAACGTCACCCGGCCCGTCCAGGGCAGCAACCCGGAGATGGCACGCAGCAAGGTCGTCTTGCCGGCACCGTTGGGCCCCAGCAACGCCACGATCTCGCCTGCGCCGACGCGCACGTCGATGCCGTGGAGCACGCCGATCTTGCCGTAGCCGGCCGACAGGCCGCTCACCTCGAGCAGGGCTTCACGCGCCGAGGTACGCATTGACCACCTCCCGGTGCGTGCGGATCTCCGCCGGCGTGCCCGAGGCCAGCTCCTTGCCGAGGTTGAGCACGGTGACCCGGTCGCAGATGTCGAAGATCAGGTCGGCGTGATGCTCCACCAGCAGCACGCCGGTGCCGTGCCGGCTGATATTGACGATGAGGTCGCCGAGTCGCTTGATTTCCTCCACCGACAAGCCGGCCGCCGGCTCGTCGAGTAGCAGGAAGGCGGGCCGCAGCATCAGCGCACGTGCGATCTCGACGAACCTCAGCTCGCTGTGCTGCAGCCGGTCGGTGCGCACCGGCGCCAGCTGCTCCAGGCCCACCGTCGCCAGTGCTGCCATCGCCGCTTCGCGGAGCGCCGCCTCGTCCCGCCGGTGACGGGGCAGGTCGAGCAGGGATTCGACGAAGCCGGCATGCCCCGCCAGCGTGCCGCCGATCATCACGTTCTCCAGCACCGAGGCCTCGCCGATCACGCGCGGCGTCTGGAACGTGCGTGCGATGTGGCGGCCGGCGCGCTTGTGCGGTGCGCTCGGCGGAAGGGGTGCGCCGTCGAGCAGCACCTCGCCCTCCTGGGGCGCGTAGTAGCCAGAGATGGCGTTGAGCGTGGTGGTCTTGCCGCTGCCGTTGGGGCCGATCAGCCCGTGCACCTCACCCTTGCGGATCTCGAGGCTGAGACCATCAATGGCGCGCACGCCGCCGAAGCTGAGCGACACGTTGCGGACGGCAATCGTTCCCTGGCCGGCGATGTCGCCGATCACTGCCTGCAGCAGCTCGGGGCGCGGCCGGATCTCGCGATGCTGCTGCAGCGGCCGCCGGTTCTTGAAGTCCAGCAGCTCGGCGATCCCGCCGGGCATGGCAAGCACGATCACCAGCAGGAGCGCCGCGTAGAGGAATGTCGACCACGCCACCAGGGGCGCGGCGAACTCGGGCAGCGCGGTCAGGATGATGGTGCCCAGCAGGGGGCCGAGGATCGACCCGCGGCCTCCGATCAGGATGGCGATGAAGAACAGCACTGACAGGTCGAACGTGAAGGCGTCCGGTGTGATGTAGGACTGCAGCGCGGCGAACAGGCCGCCCGCGATGCCAGCCAGCGCGCCGCTGAACAGGAATACCGTCACCAGCAGGGCCGGCTTGGAGATGCCGACGGATTCTGCCGCCACCTCGGCGTCGCGGATCGCCACCAGCGAGCGGCCGAACCGGCTCGCGGCGATGTTGCTCGTCATCCACGTGCAGACGAGGGCAAGTGCCAGACAGAAGAAATAGAACCCCCACGGGCTGTCGAACGGCCACGGGAACACAGGCCCCGCCACCCCGATGCCGCCGCCCGTCACGCTCTTCCAGGCCAGGGCGATCTGCGTGACGATGGTGGCGAAGCCCAGCGTCGTCATGGCGAAATAGAACGTGCGCAACCGCAGCGCCGGCAGCCCGACGATCAGGCCGAATATGGCGCCAAATATTCCAGCGATCGTCAGCGCGAGGTAAGGCTCGATGGCCGGCCCGACCGTGCCTGCCGTGAGAACGCTCGTGACGTATGCGCCGAGCGTGAGCAGGGCGACCCAGCCGATGGCGATCTGCCCGGCAAAGCCGACCACCAGATTGAGGCCCGCAACCAGCACCCAATAGATGCAGGCGCGGGTGCCGATGACGCCGAGGTAGGAGTCGCCGAACAGGGGCAGCACGAGTCCTGCCGCCAGCAGCACCAGGCTCGGCATCCAGAATTCCAGCCTAGCGGCCGCGCTCCTGGCAGGGGCGGCAATCGCGGGCGGCGCGGTGGCTGTGTCCATCAGACGCGCCGTGCGGTTGCAGCGCCGGCAAAGCCCTCGGGGCGCGCCAGCAGGACGATGATGAACACCACGAATACGGCGACGGACGCGAACACGCCGCCGACGAGGAAACTTGCCGCCTGCTGGAAGAGGCCGAGCGCCAGTCCGCCGGCGACCGCCCCGCGGTTGCTGCCCATGCCTCCGAGCGCGACGGGAACGAAGCCGTAGAAGTTGAGCTGGGCGCCGTTGCCAAAGTAGGCGAGCATCATCTGGCCGCCGGTGAAACCGGCCAGTACGCCGATCACGCCGGCCAGCGCGTAGCTCGCCATGCGCAATCCCTGCTCGGGCAGGCCCAGCGCACGCGCCGCGTAGTTGTCCTCCGATATGGCCAGGAAGGCGCGCCCCACCAGCGTGCGCCGGTAGAGCAGCTCCAGGCCGATGAGCGTCCCGGCGCAGGCCAGCAACGGCAGCCAGAACTGCTGGTCCCACAGCCCCGGCCCGATCGGGATCAAGCGCGGGAAGGGCTGCGGCTCCGTGCTCCACTCGATGGCGGTGAGCTGCTGGATCATCAAGGCAAAGGCCAGCGTGGAGAGCACGTAGAGGTGCTGGTCGAGGCTCCGCAGCACGGGTCGCACCGTCACCACCTCGACGATGATGCCGAGAATGGCCCCGGCCGCGAGCACGGCCAGGAAGCCGACGATCACCGGCATGCCCATCCGGTCGATGAACAGCGCGCCCAGCACGCCGCCCAGCATGCCCACCATGCCTGCCGTGAAGCTGAACACGCGCGAGGCGGCGAACATGACGTTGTAAGCGATGCCGATCAGGGCATAGACCGCTCCCAAGGCCAGACCGTGGGAGATGATGGATTCCAGCATGGGCTAGCTGGCGTAGCCGGGTGCGAGGGTGAAGGCGCCATCCTTGAGCGAGTTGGCCTGGCACATGATGACTTCATTGTTCTGGAAGCCGTCGTGCTGCTCGGGTGTCCAGGTGATGGTGCCGTAGACGCCGGGCCATCCTGCTACCTTGTTCCAGTAGCCGGCGATCTCCTCGGGCTTGCTGCCCGCGGCCTTGATGGCGTCGGCGATCAGCCGCGGCCCGTCATAGCCCAGCGCGATCCACCACAGCAGCGTATCCGACATATCGATGTTGGCCTTGCGGAGCCGCTCCACGAACTCGACCGTGCGCGGCGGCAGCTTGCCCGAGCTGTCGTAGCTGCAGTTGCGGAAGTTGTTCGGATAGACCTTCTCCCAGTATTCCGGCTTCTTCAGCAGGGCCTTGGTCTGGCCCGAGCCGAGCGTGGTCTGACCGACGATGGGCACGTCCCAGTTCATTTCCGACCGGGTGTTGATGAGGCGCGACAGGAAGCCCGCGTTGACGCTCCATGGCATGATCGCCTCGGCGCCGCCGCTCTGCATGCGCAGCAGCTCCGGTTTCACGTCGGGATTGTTGGCTTCGACGCTGCCCTGGTAGACGACATCGCCGCCGATCTTCTTGAGCATGGGCACGTAGGCGTCGAGCGATGCCGTGCCGTATCCCGTGGTATCGCTGACGACGGCGACCTTCTTGGCCTTCAGCACGTTCACGACATAGTGGTTTGCGGCTCCGCCGATCTGCTGGTTGGTCGGCGCATTGCGGAAGCAGAGCGGATACTTCTTCACGTCAGTCAGGCTATCGACCCAGCAGGGATGGATCTGCGGGACGCCGTCGCGCGCGATGAGCGGCGTTGCAGCGAGGGCTTCGCCCGAATTCAGCGGGCCCCAGATCACGTGTGCCTTGTGGCGCCGCGTGAGCTCCGTCGCCGCGTTGACGGCCTTGGTGGGATCGCTCTGCGTGTCGCGAACGATGAGCTCGATCTGCCGCCCGTTGATGCCGCCGGCGGCGTTGATTTCCTTCACGGCCAGCTCGGTGCCGCGATTGATGCCGATGCCGGTCGAGGAGCTGGGGCCGGTGAGCGCCGGCAGATAGCCGATGCGGATCGGCTCGGACTGCGCGATCGCCGGGCAAAACACGCCGGTGGCCAAGCCAGTTGCGCTGGCAGCGGTCCCAGCCAGGACCTGGCGGCGGGACAGGGTGCGACGACGGCCTGCGGACATTCAACTTCCTCCCGATGTCGTGATTGTGCGCCGAGCGTACCGCCTGACTGAGGAGCCGCCAACGCGACGCAGCAGCGCGAACATAGCGCCGCAGCGCAAAATCCGGCCAGAGGGACCGCCCGAGAATCCGACCATGGCAGGCATGCATCGTCTGCAGACGGGCAACGCGCCGGCCGCCTCGAGCAGTCGGCGCTGGAATGGCGGAGTGGGACGTATCCCTCAGGTGCGGTCCTTCACTGCGCCCTCACGCCCCCCTGACGGCCCTCTCACGGCGCCGGATGCATCCTGCTGTTCACGATGTGCGGTCACATGGTGTCGCCGCCATCCGATGCGAGAAAGGAGATCCAACATGAAGACCCTGCTTTCCGCGATCCTCGCCCTGTCCGTCCTGGCCGTCGCCGCCGGCACCGCCGGCGCCCTGGACGTCAAGACGTTCTGGGAGGAGCAGGAGCGCCAGGCCCATTGAGGGCCACTGGGGAGGGGCGGCTCCGGCCGCCCCTTCCTCTCAGCAACAACGCCATCGACAGGGAGACGACCGTGAAGCCCCTGACGAACGTGGCAGTCCTCGGCCTCGTGCCGGTCCCGCCCATGCTACCGGATGTCTCCCTTGGCACGGCCCCGCCCGAATGGCCTCAGGGCAGCCGAGCATTGCAGTGGGCCGCGTGTTGCCACGACGCGGGCCGGCAGCCGCCAGCCGTGCAGGTGGGCCGTGCGATTGCCCGGCACTGGGAGCGGCCGCGCCGAGCCTCCGCGGAGCCTGCACCCGGACAGCCGCCGGCATAGGGTGCAAGGCGGCACGCCTGCCCTTTTCGTGCTCCCGGAACCGGCATCGGCACGGTGCGTTGAGGCATCGGATCAGCGATATTCGTGCGGCACCGGCCCGGCATCCCAGCGGGCGCCGGCCTCCTGAAAACGGCCGATTCGATGGCAATTCCGGCACAGTGGGTTGAGCCTCCACGCCTGCAGCCGTCCCTGGCCAGGGACAGGCGGCGATGGCGGCGGGCGGCTCGAGCCTGGCCGCCGCGGAACGCCCGCGCGGACGGATTGCAGGTGCCACAATCGCCCTAGGAACGCCACGACCCTTCGCAAGCTATGAGGGGGAAGCGCGGGATGGAGAGAGGCGTTCTTGTCGAAGAGGTCGAAAGCGAAAGTGGGGCGTGCGAAGGCCTGGTCGCCGGTGGCGATCAGCACGGATTTTCGCTCGTCCTACGTGGACAACAAGGGCAGGCGGTGGCGCTGGGTGGTCGACAACCGGATGCGCGACTACGGCGACATCGACTTCGAGCGGCGCATCATCCGCATCAATCGCGAGCGGCACGCGCGCGACGGAGAGAGCCTGATCGACACGCTGTTCCACGAAGACCTGCACCGCCTGTTCCCCTACCTGGGGGAGCGCGCCATCTGCGGCATGACCACGGCGCTGCTGCCGACGCTCAGCGCGCGCTACCGGTCGTGGCTCTACGCGCGTATCCGGCGCCGCAGTTGACGCTCGCGTGCCTCAGCAGAAGAGGCATGAGCGGCACATGGAGCGCACCTCCTCCACGTCCCGGTCGATGCGCGAGCGCACGGTCTTCATGATCGCCTTGGCCTCGTCGGTGTCGCAGATGAACGTGCGCTTGCTGGCCTCGACCACCTTGCGGCGGAAGTGCGCCGCCACCTTGTCCAGGGCGCGGGCCTCGATGCAGTCCCTGGCCGCCAGGCGCATGCGCCGCTCGATGAACGGGGGGGCTCCGCACTGCTTGAGGAACGCTTCGGCCAGCGCGTACTCATCGGTGCGGCGCCACAAGTCCTTGAGTTGCGCCGCGGTCAGGTAGGAGAAGCCGAGCTTGGCGGGCATCGCCAGCGATGCCGGCGGCACACCGGCCGGCGGGGCGAACCCCGCCACCAGCCAAGCGCCGGCAGCGACAGCGAGGCTCGCACCCCTTCGTGCCGGCCGGCGCCCTGCCGGCCGCCGCGTTGCGGATCTGGTCATCGCTCCCCCGGTACGATACGTCCATCGGCGTGCAACGCTCACCAGCGTGGCGTCGCGCCGGCTGGCCCCGGCAGAATAGCAAAACGCGCGCGAAAATCACCGGGCGGCGAGCCGGGTTACAGGAACGGCAAGCTCGCGGCCCAGACCCGTTATGCGGCGTAGAGATGGCAGGCGACG
>DATFCC010000342.1:0-6712 GCA_035253505.1 Hyphomicrobiaceae bacterium | reverse complement strand
GTTGCCCATCACCCAACCCCGCGGCACCATCCCGCCAAGAAGCTGCCGTTCTCGCGGCAACTCCCCACTGTCGGAGTTCCACACGCCATGATGAAGCTGCTGTCCAGCCCGCTGTCACCCTACGGCCGCAAGGTCAAGATGACCCTGCAGATGAAGGGCCTTGCCGACAAGGTGGAGATCGTCACCACCGACACCAACCCCGGCGACAACGTCGAGCTCAACACCACCAACCCGCTCGGCAAGATTCCGTGCCTCATCGTCGACGGCGGCACCGCCATCTTCGACAGCAACGTGATCTGCGAGTATCTCGACAGCCAGGCGCCGGCGCCGGAGCTGTTTCCCAAGAGCGGGCCCGAGCGCTGGAAGACGCTGGTGCTCGGCTCGCTGGCCGATGGCATGCTCGATGCAGCGCTGCTGCTCGTCTACGAGAAGCGCTTCCGTCCCGAGGACAAGTGGCATCCCGCCTGGCAGCAGCGCCAGCAGGCCAAGATCGATCGCGCGCTCGACAAGCTGGAGAAGGACCCGCCGGCCTGGGGCGCGAGCCCGGACTACGGGCACCTCACCCTGGCCGCCGCGCTCGGCTATCTCGATTTCCGCCACGAAGGCAAATGGCGCGCCGGCCATCCCAAACTCGTCGCCTGGCTGGACCGGTTCGCCAAGGCCGTTCCCGCCTTCGAGGCGACGCGCCCCAAGGCGTGAGCGGCACGGCCGATATGCTGAGAGCCACAGAAGTTCTCGCGGCGGGCTCCTGGAAGGGGCAGCCGGCCGATACGGTGCGCCTCGAGTACGACAAGCGGACCCGGCGGCGCATCGCGCTGACCAGCGCCGGCGGCGTGGCCTTTTTGCTCGACCTGGAGAAGACCCCAGTGCTGCGCGCCGGCGACGGCATCCGCCTGCAGGACGGACGCATCGTTGCCGTGGAGGCGGCGTCCGAGCGGCTGCTGGAGATCCAATGCCGCGACCCGCGCCTCATGGCGCGCATCGCCTGGCACCTCGGCAACCGGCATCTGGCAAGCGAAATCGCCGCGCGCGTCATCCATGTTCGCGACGACCACGTCATCGCCGACATGCTTCGCGGCCTGGGTGCGGAGGTTCGCGTCGTGCAGCGGCCGTTCAACCCCGAAGGCGGCGCCTACGGCGAGGGGGCCGTGCATGGTCACAGCCACGGCCACTCGCATCACAATCATCACGCGCCGGGCGGCGGGCCTCATCACGATGAAGACCATCGGCACTAAGGCGACGGCCGACGCGCTCGCTGCCTCCGTCACTCCGGCGGACGGCAGGCTCCACGACAGCTCGCGATCGGTTGCAACTTGCGTGGACGCCCGCACGCACGCGCCCGACATCGGTGGCTCGGGCCCAGCCTGCACGCCATCCGAGCTTGCCCGCCTGTTGACCTGGCTGTCGCCGGCATTTCCGGTCGGCAGCTACAGCTACTCGCATGGCCTCGAGTGGGTGGTGGAGACCGGCGGTGTCCGCGACGTCGGCACGCTCACGGGCTGGATCGAGGACGTTCTGGACCACGGCGCCGGCCGCTCGGACGCCATCTTCCTCGCGGCGGCATGGCGCGCGGCCTCCAGTGGCGATGGCGCGAGACTGGAGGACGTCGCCGAGCTTGCCGCGGCTTTTGCGCCGTCGGCAGAACGGCAGCTCGAGACCCTGGCGCAGGGCACGGCATTCCTGACCGCCGTGGTGGCGGCATGGCCAAAACCGGCGCTCGCGGCCCTGGCTGCACATGGACGGCTCGCCTACCCCGTGGCCGTGGGTGCCTGCGCGGCCGCCCACGATTTGCCCCTCGCCGCCACCGCGCATGCCTACGTGCAGGCGTTCGCGGCCAACATCGTCTCGGCGGCGGTGCGGCTCGTTCCGCTCGGGCAGAGCGACGGGCTGCGCGCACTTGCCAGGCTCGAGCCGGCCATCGCCCGCACAGTTGCGGTCGGGACCTCAGGAACGCTCGACGACATCGGCAGTGCAACAATTGCCGCCGATATCGCCTCCATGCGCCACGAGACGCAGTATACGCGGCTGTTCCGGTCATGATCGCCGCCATCGCCATCGTGCTGTCGGTCGTCATGGCGTGCATAGCGCTGCTGCATGCCTACTGGGGCCTCGGCGGCATCTGGCCGGCGTCCAGCGCCGAGCGGCTTGCCAGGGCCGCTGTCGGCACGCCCGGGATCAGGAAGATGCCGGGCACGGCGGCTTGCCTTGCGGTGGCCGCGCTGCTGCTCGCCGTCGCCTCGTGGCCGTCGTTCGCCTTGCGGCTGGTGCCCGAGGCATGGCCGCATTGGCTGACCTTGCTCGCGGGCCTGGGGATTGCGGGGGTCTTCCTCGGCCGGGGACTGGCGGGCTACACCACGGCCTGGCGCCGGCGCTTCAGCGAGCAGCCCTTCGCCCGGCTCGACCGCATCGTCTACTCACCGCTGTGCCTGGCGCTCGGCGCCGGCTTCATCGTTCTGCTTCTGCGAGGTCCGCAATGACAGCTTCCCCCAACGGCCCGCTGCGCGTCGGCATCGGCGGACCGGTCGGCTCAGGCAAGACGGCGCTGATGGAGGCTCTGTGCAAGGCCTTCCGCGACCGCTACGACATCTGTGCCATCACCAACGACATCTACACCAAGGAGGATGCGCTCATCCTAACGCGTGCCGGTGCGCTGCCGGAGGAGCGCATCATGGGCGTGGAGACCGGCGGCTGCCCGCACACGGCGATCCGCGAGGACGCCTCCATCAACCTTGCCGCCGTGACGCAGATGCGCGGCCGGTTCCCGGCGCTCGACCTGATCCTCATCGAGTCCGGCGGCGACAACCTCGCCGCCACCTTCAGCCCGGAGCTGGCGGATCTGACCATCTACGTCATCGACGTCGCCCAGGGCGAGAAGATCCCGCGCAAGGGCGGCCCCGGCATCACGCGGTCGGACCTGCTGGTGATCAACAAGACCGATCTCGCACCGCATGTGGGTGCATCCCTGGAGGTGATGGAGAAGGACACGCGCCGCATGCGTGGCGAGCGCCCCTTCGTCTTCACCAACCTCAAGACCGGCACCGGCGCCGCCGAAGTCGCTCGTTTCGTGGAGCGGCAAGGCGGGTTGGGCTGAGGAAGGGCACGCCAGCGCCCTCAACGCTTCATCATGCACGGGCTTGTCCCGTGCATCCAATCCATCTCGCAGACTCCAGCTCGTTGATTGGGGGTCGGATGGCCGGGAGAAGGCCCGGCCATGACGAGAATGCGTTGGCGGTGCGCAGACTGACGCCTACAGCGCTGCGTCGCTGGTTTCGCCGGTGCGGATGCGGACGGCGGCCTCGACCGGCGACACGAAGATCTTGCCGTCACCGATCTTGCCCGTGTTGGCCACACGCCGGATGGCGTCGACGGCCTTGTCTGACAGCTCGTCGGCGACCACCACCTCCAGCTTCACCTTCGGCACGAACATCACCGCATACTCGGCGCCCCGGTAGATCTCGGTGTGGCCACGCTGGCGCCCGAAGCCCTTCACCTCGCACACCGTCATGCCCTGCACGCCGAGGTCCGCCAGCGCCGTGCGCACCTCCTCCAGCTTGAATGGCTTGATGATCGCCGTGATGAGCTTCATGAGGCAACTCCCTCTCGCCTGGACGGCTCGCCGCCGCAGCCTGTCCCGTGCGCGGACAGGCAACGAATGTGCCAGCGCCGCATCCGTCAGCTCTTGATGTGGCCCCCGCCCATGTCGAAGAACTTGTTGGGCTTGAGGAAGAAGGACAGCACGATGGCGCCGTTCGGCGAATGCGCGTCGTGACGGCTACCGGCTGGCCGCCATACGTAGTTGCCGGCGGTGGCCACGCCCTCGTCGTCGGCCAGCGAGCCTTCCAGCACGTAGCTCTGCTCGAGCTCGGTGTGCTCGTGGTCGGGCAGCGTGGAGCCGGGAGCGAAGCGCGTGAGCGCGGTCATGAGGCCGGTCTCCTTGTCCTCCATCAGCACCTTGAGGTCGACGCCGGGAAAGCGTGTCGGCACCCACGGCAGCGACTCCACGTCCACATAGCGCGATGCCAAGGCGCCGAGATGCGCGTGTCCCTTGGCGTTCGGGGTTGCGATGGTCATCTGGCGCTCCTCCGCTTCGGCCGTTCCGGCCTGCCGACCGTGACGCATGATACCGGCACGCACATCCGTTGGGCTACGGCGATCTGGGCCTGCCGAGGCGCGCGGCTCCTGGCCCGTCGCCCCGTGACATGGTAGGCTGTCCCTGCCTCTCGAACCCAGCGAGCCGACCATGCAGAAGACCGTCGCGCGTGCCAAGACCGCCAATCCGGTGATGGGCATTGCCAGCCCTGCCGAAGCCAGGCGCATCATCCGCGCCGGCGACTACGCGGGGCACACGGCGGGCGTGGCGCCTGACTACGTGCAGGGCAACCTGTGCATTCTGCCCAAGGACATGGCACTGGAGTTCGCAGCGTTCTGCCAGCGCAACCCCAAGCCCTGCCCGATCATCGGCATGGGCGCGCCGGGCGACCCGACGCTGCCCGGTCTCGGCGACGACATCGACATCCGCACGGACGTGCCGCGCTATCGCATCTTCCGCGACGGCAAGCTGGTCGAGGAGCCGACCGACATCCGCAAATACTGGTCGGACGATCTCGTCACGTTCGTGCTCGGCTGCTCGTTCTCCTTCGAGCTGCCGCTGCTGCAGGCGGGCCTGCGCCTGCGCCACATCGAGAACGACACCACGGTGCCGATGTACCGCTCCAGCATCGATTGCGTCCCGGCAGGACGCTTCAAGGGCAAGATGGTGGTGTCGATGCGGCCCTTCACGCCGGCCGATGCGATCCGCGCGGTGCAGATCACGACGCGTTTCCCCTCCGTGCACGGCGCACCGGTGCATCTGGGACTGCCGGCATCGATCGGCATCAAGGACATCGACAAGCCCGACCTGGGTGATCCGGCCATCATCGCCGACGACGAGCTGCCGGTGTTCTGGGCGTGCGGAGTGACGCCGCAGGTGGTGATCGAGCAGGCCAAGCCGCCGATCTGCATCACCCACAAGCCGGGCTCGATGCTGATCACCGATCGGAAGAATACATCGCTGGCGGCCCTCTGAACCACGCCGCGGATGCCTGGCCGGTTGGCGGGCAAGGGTCTGCAGGCCGGGGTCAGACCCCTTGCCTGACGGCTCGCGAGCTTCGGTGCCGCTGGAGGCAAGGGTCTGACCCCGTAGGCCCTTGTCGGCTCGGTCGGCCTCTCCTTAATCGTGGCCTCGCCATCGGCGATAGTATCGCCAACTGATTCGCAATCGGCGCCCGAGCTTGCAGAACCTGTTCGCACCACTGGAGGACGACATCCGCCCGGGCACCGCTGTTGCCCGGCACGTGCCCGTGCTGCTGCCGGTGGCGCTCGACCAGACCTACGATTACCTGCTGCCGGCCGGCCTCGAGGCACCGCCCGGCACCTTCGTGCTGGTGCCCTTCGGTCCGCAGACGCGCATCGGCGTGGTGTGGGACGCCCCGGCAGGGGATCCGGGCAAGCCGGTGCCCGAAGCGAAGATGAAGGCCGTGACGGCGACGCTCGCCGATGTGCCGCCGCTTGCCCCCATCTCCATGCGCTTTGCCGAATGGGTGGCGCGCTACACGCTCTCTCAGCTCGGCATGGTCGTGCGCATGATGATGGGGCCGCCGGCCGTATACGAGCCTGCCAAGCCGCGCTTCGGCGTGGCGCTCAACAAGGACGCCGGCGAGCCGGCCCGCATGACGCCGGCGCGCAAGCGTGCGCTCCAGATCGCGAGCGATGAGCTGGTTCGCGCCAAGGCGGCGCTCGCCGCGGAGGCCCAATGCAGCAATGGCGTCATCGACGGGCTGATCGCAGCCGGCGCCCTGATCGAGGTGGCGATCCCGGAGCGGCGTTGCCCCATTCCCGATCCGGCCCATGCCGAGGTCGCGTTCACCGACGCCCAGGCGCAAGCCGTAGAGACGATGCGCGCCGCCGCCGATGCTGGCGCCTTCTCGGTCACGCTGATCGACGGCGTGACCGGATCGGGCAAGACGGAGGTCTACTTCGAGGCGGTGGCGCGAACCCTGCAGCGCGGCCGGCAGGCGCTGATCATGCTGCCCGAGATCGCGCTGACCAGCCAGTTCATGGACCGCTTCAAGGGCCGCTTCGGCTGCGCGCCCGTGGAATGGCACTCGGCCCTGTCGCCGGCCGAACGCGCGCGGGCCTGGCGGGCGGCGGCGACCGGCGAGGCCCGCGTGGTAGTGGGCGCGCGCTCGGCGCTGTTCCTGCCCTACAAGGACCTCGGCCTGATCGTGGTCGACGAGGAGCACGACGGCGGCTTCAAGCAGGAAGATCGCGTCCACTACCAGGCGCGCGACATGAGCGTCGTGCGCGGCAGCCTCGCCAAGCATGCGGTTGTCCTGGCCTCGGCGACGCCCTCCATCGAAAGCCATGTCAACGCCCGCGCCGGTCGCTACGCCCATGTCGCGCTGCCGGCCCGCTTCTCGGGGCTGGCGCTGCCGGACGTGGCGGCGGTCGACCTGCGCCAGCATCCGCCCGAGCGCGGCAAGTGGCTCTCGCCGGTGCTCGTCGACGGCGTCACCGCCACGCTGGAGGCCAGGCAGCAGGCGCTGCTGTTCCTCAACCGTCGCGGCTACGCGCCGCTGACCCTGTGCCGGACCTGCGGCCATCGCATCGACTGCCCGCAGTGCACGGCCTGGCTCGTGGAGCACCGCTACCGCCAGCGTATCAACTGCCACCA
>DATFCC010000341.1:0-2431 GCA_035253505.1 Hyphomicrobiaceae bacterium | reverse complement strand
GGCTGCACTTCCACATCCCGCGCGGCTACCTCTACTTCGCGATCGCGTTCTCCGCCGGGGTCGAGGCGCGGCCTTAGATGGGGTAACGGGCGGGCTGCCGGGATGCGGTCTGGGTGGCCGTCCCTCAGACTGATGGTGTCTGCAACGGAGTCAGGTGTGGCCTGCTCCAAGCATCATCGAGGGACGACCATGGAGCATTATGCCGGGATCGACGTGTCGCTGGAACAGTGCAGTGTCTGCGTGGTCGACGCGACCGGACGGATCATGCGCGAGGGCAAGGTTCCGAGCGAGCCGGAGGCGCTGGTCGGGTATTTCAGCCAGCTCGGGCTGCCGGTGGCGCGGATCGGGCTGGAAGCCGGGCCGCTCTCGCAGTGGCTTTACACGGGGATGCGGATGGCCGGGCTTGCCGCAGAGCTGCTGGAGACACGGCACGTGCGCGCTGCGTTCAAGACGATGCCGGTGAAGACCGACAGGAAGGATGCGCGCGGCATCGCGCAGCTGATGCGCCTTGGCTGGTTCCGCTCGGTGCACTGCAAGTCGTTGCCGGCGCAAGAGACGCGGGCACTGCTAACGGCGCGCAAGCTGCTGCAGGCCAAGCACCACGACGTGGAGATGGGGTTGCGCGGGGTGCTGCGTGGCTTCGGACTGAAGGTCGGCCCGACAACGGCGCGCTCCTTTGCGGGCCGCGTTCGCGAGCTGGTGGACGCGCATCCGACGCTCTCGGCGCTTGCCGGGGCCTTGCTGGCGGCACGCAAGGTGCTTGGCGAGCAGCTGCAGGTGCTGGAGAAACGCCTGCGTTCGCTGGCTCGCGAGGATGCACGAACCAGGCTGCTGATGACCGTGCCGGGCGTCGGGGTGATCGTGGCGCTCACCTACAAGGCAGCGATCGACGACCCTACACGCTTCCGCTCCTCGCGTTCGGTGGGCGCGCATTTCGGCCTGACGCCAAGAAAGTACCAATCGGGCGAGACCGACGTGACGGGCCGCATCTCCAAGATCGGGGACGGCGGCGTGCGAACCGTTCTCTACGAGGCGGCCAACATCATCCTGACCCGGCCGGTGAAAGGCTCGGCCCTGAAAAGTTGGGCAGCCCGTCTGGCCGTGCGCGCCGGGATGCGCAAGGCGAAGGTGGCGCTCGCCCGTAAGCTCGCCGTCGTTCTGCACCGCATGCTGGCGGACGGCACGGCGTTTACGGCGGAGAGGGCGGCAGCGGCAGCTGCAAGCTGATCGAGGGGAGAAGATCACGGATTCGGGCGGCCAAGGGCACCGACCGCCCGGAGCGAGGTCCCGTCGCCGGGACGATGGATCAGGCCAGGCCGCAACAGGCCCAGCGGCGCAGCACGGACGACCGCGCGTCCTAGATTGGCCGACCTGCTCCTTATCCGACCCCATCAGGTGGCGGCCTTTGCGCCGACCCCGGACAGAAGCGAGACACCGGCGGCAGGATCGTAGCTCAGATGAGGGCTTGACCAACCAACGCCCGTTACAGAAGGGCCTGTTAGCGTCTGAACTCTTGGGCAGGCAGTCCGTTGTCCCTGCTTTGCCAGGAGGCAACGATGACGATGCTGACGGACGCGCAATGGGCGGAGCTGGAGCCGCTGGTCGAGCGGGTTCGGCCGCATGCCAAGGTGCCGCCGTCCAACCTGCGGCGGACGATCAGCGCCATCCTCTGGCGACACGCGAACGGCGCCAAGTGGCGCTCGCTGCCCGCCGAACTCGGCCCTTGGTGGAAGGCGGCGCAGACCTTCATCCGCTGGTCACGCCCGGGCGTGTGGGAGCGGCTGCTGACGCTGGTTCAAGAACGCGGTGCGCAGCTCGGCATGACCTTCCTGGACGGCACCAACATCCGGGCGCATCAGAAAGCGGCCGGAGCCGCTCGCAAAAGGACGCTGCGGCGCAGCGGGTCCCAGGTGAGGCGCTTGGCCGCTCTCGCGGCGGCTACGGCACCAAGGCCTGCGTGATCGCCGATGCCGCCGGGCGGGCGATCGCCTTCCGCTTGGCACCGGGACAGGCGCATGAGCTACCCCAAGCCCTGCCCCTGCTCGAAGCCCTGCCCGATGTGCCACGCTGGGTCGTGGCCGATCGCGGCCTCGCCAGCCATGGCTTCCGTGAACACATTTGGGACATGGGTGCCCGGCCGGCCATCCCGGCCAAGAGCAACGAGGCGCCCGTCGCCTGCCCAGACTGGATCTACCACAACCGCAACCGCGTCGAGCGGCTCTGGGCCAAGCTCAAGGAGTGGCGGGCGGTGGCGACACGGTACGAGAAGACAGCTTGCTCCTTCATGGGCGTGCTCTGCCTCGCTGCCGCCCTCGATTGGCTCAGAAGCTAACGGGCCCTAGGCGGTTAGGTGGTATCGGGTGGGCCTGAGCCTAGCACCCAGCCAGCAGGCGGCGTGCGACTGGCGCTGGCGAGCAAACTCCTGGTGATC
>DATFCC010000340.1:0-13043 GCA_035253505.1 Hyphomicrobiaceae bacterium | reverse complement strand
GCTTGAAGTGGATGACCTGGTTGTCGAGCAGCGGGCGGCCGAACACCTTGCGCTCGCGGGTGTACTCGATCGTCTGGTCGATCAGCCGTTCCATGCCGACCACGGCGCTGATGGCGCCCCATAGCCGCTCCTCCTGGAATTGCTGCATCTGGTAGATGAAGCCCATGCCCTCCTCGCCGATGCGATAGCGCTGCGGCACGCGCACATTGTCGAAGTAGATCTGCGCCGTGTCGGAGGCGCGCATGCCGAGCTTGTCGAGCTTACGCGCGACCTCGACGCCCTTGGTCTTCATCGGCAGGCAGATCAGCGACTTGTTCTTGTGCGCGGGGCCGTCGCCGGTATTGGCGAGCAGGCACATCCAGTCGGCCTGGGTGCCGCTGGTGGTCCACATCTTGCCGCCGTCGATGACGTAGTCGCCGCCGTCCTTGCGCGCGGTCGTCTTGATGGAGGCGACGTCGGAGCCGGCACCCGTCTCCGACACGCCGAGGCAGGCGACGTAGTCGCCCGCAATCGAAGGCGCGAGGAACTCCCGGCACAGCTCCTCAGAGCCGAAGCGGGCCAGCGCCGGGGTGGCCATGTCGGTCTGCAGGCCGATCGCCATCGGCACGCCGCCGGCGCGGATGTGGCCGAGCGTCTCCAGGAAGACGAGGTGGTAGGAGTAATCGAGCCCCATGCCGCCGTACTTGGCCGGCTTGTTGATGCCGAGGAAGCCGAGGTCGCCCATCTTCTTGAAGACCTCGTGGGCGGGAAAGATGCCGGCCTCCTCCCATGCATCGACGTGGGGATTGATCTCCGCGTCGATGAACCGCTTCACGTTGCGGCGGATGCCCTCGTGCTCGGGGGTGAACTCCATCGCGTCCTCTCCGGCTCAATTCGTTCCGTCTTGCGATGGGGCGCCCAGATGCGGCGCCACGACCTCGCGCGTCTCGCTGCTCGGCACCACCGGCACGATCTCGAAGGTGGCGCCGGTGCCCCGCCACTGCAGCACCCACTGTTGCAGCAGGCGCGCGTCGTCGCAGCGCATGAGCTGGAAGCAGCGCGCGAAACTGGGCTCGATCCAACTTTCGACGTATTCCAGTCCTTGCGGCAGCGCGCGGCCGCAGTCGCGCAGCCGCTCGTAGACGGGCACCATGTCGTTGTCGCGGAAGCGTTCGATCACCATGAACAGCATGCGCGTGTCTCACAATATCAGGCGCGGAAAATCCGGCGTCGGCTGGCAGGCGGTGGGAAGGGCATCAATCGTCCCGCAGCAGGTCGGGCATCTTCGAGCGATGGAAGCCGTCCCAGGCCCGCGAGCGGCTCTCGGGCTCGAGATCGAACTGGCGCCGCGCGTTCGGCGCGGCACCATCGACGCGCAGCGTGTCGCCGGAGATGAAGGCGGCCGCCGGCGATAGCAGGAAGACGATGGCCGCGGAGACCTCGGCTTCCGTCCCGTAGCGCTGCAGCGGCGTGTGATGGCGCAGGGAACGCAACATGGGCTTGACGTAGTCGGGATAGGCGTCGAAGCCGGACGATGCGATCCAGCCCGGCGCCACCGCGTTGACGCGCACGCCCGCCGCTCCCCATTCCGCCGCCGCCGTCATGGTCAAGTTGACCATGCCCGCGCGCGCCGCGCCCGAATGGCCCATGCTCTGCATGCCCGTCCACATGTCGGCGACGATGTTGACGATGGCGCCGCCATGCGCGCGCATCCACTGCGTGTAGCACTCGCGCGCCATCACGAAGCCGCCGGTGAGGTTGGTGCGCACCACCGTCTCCCAGCCCTTCTGGGAGATGGCCTCGAGCGGCGCCTGGAACTGCCCGCCCGCGTTGTTGACGAGGCCATCGATCCGGCCGTGGCGTTCGATGATCGCCGCGACCACCGCCTTGACCGCCTCCTCCTCGCGGATGTCGCAGGGATGCGTCGATGCGGTGCCACCGTCCTCGGCGATCTCGGCTGCGACCGCTTCCAGCTTTTCCGCCTTGCGCCCGACCAGTGCGACCCTGGCGCCGAGCGCCGCCAGCTCGTGGGCCGTGCAGCGCCCGATGCCGCTCCCGCCGCCGGTGACGACGACGACCTGCGAGGCGAACAGGTCGCTGCGGAAGATCGACTGGTATGCCACGCACTGTCTCCCGGGGTCAGACCCCTTGCCTCAACCGCTGCGACTCCTCTCGGCGCCTGCGCGTGGGTTGTGCCCCGTCGCGATCATTCGCTGACCATCGCAACGACCGACACTAGCGTTTTCCTCCTGGCCAGTCTAAAGCCATAGGCGGCTCGAGCCGCCGACAGAGCGGCCGGCCAAACCGCGCGCGGCGGACGCGCACCGGGGCAGGAACGCAGGGTGGAGCTTCTCCAGCTCATCGTCGGAGGTACTGCGCAAGGCTGTGTCTACGGCCTGATCGCGCTCGGCTTCGTGCTGATCTACAAGGCCACGGAGATGGTCAATTTCGCCCAGGGCGACCTGATGATGCTGGGCGCGTTCGTAGCCATGTCGCTGATCGGCACCATGGGCATGAACTACTGGCTGGGCTTCCTGCTCGCTGCCCTGGCGATGGCCGTGTTCGGCTACCTGCTCGACGCGGTGGTCCTGAGGCGCATCATCGGGCAGCCGCAGTTCGCCATCGTCATCCTGACCATCAGCATGGGCTTCCTGTTCCGCGCTGCGGCCGGCTTCATCTGGGGCCACGAGCCCCAGAGCTTCGAGACCCCTTTCACCAACCGCATCATCAATGCCGGCGGGGTGATCCTGCCACTCGAGAGCATCTCCATGATCGCCGGCACGATCCTGCTGGCGGCGCTGCTCTATCTCTTCTTCACCTACACCAAGCTCGGCAACGCCATGCAGGCCGCCTCCCAGAACCAGCTTGCGGCCTACTACATGGGCATCCCCGTCAAGCGCATCAATTCGTTGATCTGGGCGCTCTCGGCCATCGTGGCGACGATCGCCGGCGTGCTCCTGTCGCCCGTCTCCCTGGTCGACCCTTCGATCGGCTTCCTCGGCATCAAGGCGTTCGCCGCCGCCATCGTCGGCGGCTTCGGCAGCCTGCTCGGCACGGTCCTCGGCGGCCTGATCGTGGGCGTGTCGGAGACGCTGGCGGGGCGCTACCTGCCGCCGGGCTTCAAGGAGATCGTCGCCTATCTGATCATGCTGGCGGTGCTGCTCGTGCGGCCGCAGGGGCTCTTCTCCACCACGCAGCGCAAGAAGGTCTGAGGGCAGACGTGCGCATCCTCTTCAAGACCTCCTACCTCGACGACATCCGCCTGGTGCAGCACGGCGGCTACACGTTCTGGTACGGCGTGCTCGCCGTCTGCCTGCTCCTGGTCCCGGCGCTGCTGCCGGAGTTCTACGTCGGCGAGCTGTCGCAGATCTTCATTCTTGCCGTCGCCGGCGTCGGCCTCATGGTGCTCATCGGCTACACGGGCCTCGCCAGCCTCGGGCATGGGGCGTTCATGGGCATCGGCGCCTACACCGACACCTACCTCATGTCGAAGGGCGTGCCGTTTCCCGTCGCCTTCGCCGCGGGAGGGCTGCTGGCCATGGCCGCCGGCGTCGCCATCGCGCTGCCAGCCAATCGCATGACGGGCATCTATCTCGCCATCGCCACGCTCGCCTTCTCGCAGATCGTGGAGCAGGTCGTCGTGCGCTGGGAGACGGTCACGCACGGCTTCCAGGGCATGCCTGTGCCGCCGCCGGAGTTGCTGGGCCACCCGCTGAGCCAGGTCTGGCAGTTCTATTATCTCTGCCTGCTCGTGCTGGTGGTGGTGGTGCTCGGCACCGCCAACCTCATCCGCTCGCCGACGGGCCGTGCGCTGGTGGCGATCCGCGACTCGGAGATCTCGGCGCAGAGCCTCGGCGTCAACGTGGTGCGCTACAAGACCATCGCCTTCGCGCTCAGCGCCTTCATCACGGGACTGGCGGGCGCGCTGCTCGGCCACAAGCTCAAGTTCATCTCGCCCGATGCCTTCAACATCCTGCTTTCCATCCAGCTTCTGCTGATGGTCGTCGTCGGCGGGCTGGGCTCCATCCACGGGGCCATCTACGGCGCCATCTTCGTCGGCGGGCTGCCGCAGGCGATCGCCATCATGCGCGATTACCTGCCGGCAGCGATCTCGCGCACGCCGGGGCTGGAGCCCGGCCTGTTCGGGCTGGTGATGATCCTGATCGTGCTGTTCGAGCCGCTCGGCATCTATGGCCGCTGGCTGAAAGTGAAAGCCTACTTCTCGACGTTCCCGCTCTATCGCCGCTCCACCTTCAAGCGGCAGCGGTCCTACCTCAAGACGGAGCGCGTGCGTTGAACCACTTCGCCACTACTCCCTGCGCAGTCATCCCGGGGCTTGTCCCCGGGATCCATCTATCCGCGCGCTCCGGAGCCCGCGGCGCCATGGATCCCGGGCATAAAGCCCGGGATGACGGCACGGCGGATTTGCTCGCGAGCCGCATCTCATGAAGGGGGCGGTGACCAGCGAGGACACCGTCGATGCGGCGCGGCCCGCCGTGGTTGCGCGCACCGATGCGCGTCGGCTGTTCGCGGCCGAGGATATCTCCATATCCTTCGGTGGCATTCGCGCCGTCGATGGCGTCACCTTCGACGTGAAGGAGGGCGAGATCTTCGCCATCGTCGGCCCGAACGGCGCCGGCAAGAGCACGATCTTCAACCTCATCAGCCGCATCTACGAGCCGACCGGCGGGCGCCTGCTGTTCGCCGGCGAGGACATCACGCGCGTGGCCCCCTACACCATTGCCGGCCGCGGCATCGCCCGCACGTTCCAGAACATCGAGCTCTTCGAGCATGCCACGGTGCTCGACAACCTGCTCATCGGGCGCCATTGCCGGGCCAAGCCCAACGTGTTCGCCGAGCTGCTGTTCACGCCCGGCGTCCGCCGCGAGGAGCTGCGCCATCGCGAGGCAGTCGAGGAGGTGATCGACTTCCTGAACCTCGCCAACTACCGCGAGCAGCGCATCTCGGGGCTGCCCTACGGCGTGCGCAAGGTGGTGGAGCTCGCCCGCGCGCTGTGCGCGAGGCCGAAGCTGCTGCTCCTCGACGAGCCGGCTTCCGGCCTCAACACCGAGGAGACCGAGGAGGTGGCGTTCTGGATCGACGACATCAAGAACGACCTCGGCATCACCGTCATCATGATCGAGCACGACATGTCGCTGGTCTCCGCCGTCTCCGATCGCGTGCTGGCGCTCAACAACGGCCGCACGCTGGCCCTCGGCACGCCCCAGGAGGTGCAGTCCAACCGGGCCGTGATCGAGGCCTACCTCGGGAGCGACGGCGAATGACGCGGTACAATGTAGGGCGCAATAGGCGTCAGCCGTATTGCGCCGATCAAAATTGGAGCGGCGCAATACGCTTCGCTATTGCGCCCTACGCGGGCGGAGAGCGACTGTGACCGAGCCGCTGCTCAGCGTGCGCAACCTGGAGACCTACTATGGTCCCATCACGGCCATCCGCGGCGTCAGCTTCGACGTCAGCGAAGGGCAGATCGTCACCATCCTGGGCGCCAACGGCGCCGGCAAGACCACCGTCCTGAAGTCGGTGTGCGGCGCCATGGAGCCGCAGAAGGGCACCATCGCCTTCGCCGGCAGCAGCATCACCGGGCGGGAGCCCGACTGGGTGGCGCGACAGGGCATCGCCCACGTGCCGGAGGGGCGGGAGATCTTCCCGTTCATGACGGTCAGGGGCAACCTGATGATGGGCGCCTACTCGCGCCATGACCGTGCCGGCATCGAGCGCGACCTGGAGGTCGTCTACGGCTATTTCCCCGTGTTGCGCGAGCGCGCCAATTCGCAGGCCGGATTCCTCTCCGGCGGCCAGCAGCAGATGCTGGCCATCGGCCGGGCACTGATGGCCCGCCCCAAGCTGATGCTGCTCGACGAGCCGTCGCTGGGCCTGTCGCCGATCCTGGTGAAGGAGATCTTCGGCATCATCCGCCGCCTCAACCAGGAGCAGAAGGTGACGATGCTGCTCGTCGAGCAGAATGCCAACATGGCGCTGAAGACGGCCCACTACGGCTACGTGCTGGAGGTGGGCCGCATCGTGCTGGAAGGCGAGTGTGCCAAGCTCGCCGAGAACGAGGACGTGCGCGAGTTCTACCTGGGCGTCAAGGAAGCCGCCGTGCGCGGCAAGAAGCGCTGGAAGCGCACCAAGCGCTGGAGGTGATGCAGTGCATGGGGATTGGGTGATGCCTTATACCTCCACCGCATGCTGGACCTATTCCCCTCCCTTGGCGGGGAGGGGCGCCGGCGCGGCAGACGGCGAAGGGATGAGCGGGCCTCGGTGAACGGACGGAACGCATGAACGCTTTCGACACTCAGCCTATCGCCATCGAGGGACACACCACCGTTCCCGCCCTCTTCTGGCATCGCGTCAAGTCGCGGCCAGGCAAGGTGGCGCTGCGCGAGAAGCAGCGCGGCATCTGGAAAGCCTACACCTGGGGCGACTACGGCGAGGCGGCGCAAGCGATCGGCATGGGGCTGATCGCGCTCGGCCTGCAGCCGGGCGAGCACGTGGCCATTCATTCGGACAACAACAAGGAATGGCTGTTCTGCGACATGGCGGCTCTGTGCGCCGGCGGCATCTCGACCGGCATCTACCCGACCGACTCGCCAGCCCAGGTCGAGTACCTCGTCAACGACTGCGATGCCAAGTACCTGCTCGTGGAGGACGAGGAGCAGCTCGACAAGATCCTGGCCGTGCGCCAGCGCACGCCTGGCCTGCGCAAGATCATCGTCTTCGACATGGAGGGGCTGCGCAGCTTCTCCGATCCCCAGGTGATGTCGCTCGACAGCCTGCGCAAGCTCGGCGCCGCGCATGCGCGCGAGCACGGCGCCGTGTGGGAGGCCCGCATCGCCATGGCCAAGCCGGCGGACGTGGCGATCATCGTCTACACCTCGGGCACCACGGGTCCCTCCAAGGGAGCGATGCTCAGCCACCGCAACATCCTCTTCCAGATGGGCGCCTTCGAGCGCGTCGGGCTCCAGGTGAGCGAGACCGACGAGGCGCTGAGCTTCCTGCCGCTGTGCCACGTCGCGGAGCGCCTCGGCGGCTGCTACGGGCAGCTCGCAACCATGCACGTCTCCAACTTCGCGGAAGCGCCTGACACCGTGCCGCAGAACCTGCAGGAGGTGGCGCCGCACATCCTGGTGGCGGTGCCGCGCGTGTGGGAAAAGCTCTACTCGGCGGTCACCATCCGCATCAAGGAGGGGACGCGCCTCGGCCGGGTCGCCTATCAGGCAGCACTCGGCCTCGGCCGGAAGGCCAGCGCCCATGAGCTTGCCGGGCGTCCGGTGCCGACGCTGCTGAGGACAGCGCGTGCGGCGGCGGATTGGCTGGTGCTGCGCAACGTGCGCACGCTGATGGGGCTCGATCGCCTGCGCTGGGCCATCACCGGCGCGGCCCCGATCTCACCCGATCTCATCGCCTGGTATTGGGCGATGGGCGTCAAGATGTACGAGGTCTACGGCCAGACCGAGAACGCCGGGCTCGCTACGTCCAATCACCCGGGCCAGCTCAGAATCGGCACCATCGGCCTGGTCGAGCCGGGCACGGAGCTCAGGCTGTCGCCGCAGGGGGAGATCCTGCTGCGCGGCCCCCACGTCTTCAAGGGCTATCACAACAAGCCGGAGAAGACGGCCGAGGCGCTTCGCGACGGCTGGCTGCACACCGGCGATGTCGGTGTCATCGACAGCGATGGCTTCGTGCGCATCACCGATCGCATGAAGGACATCATCATCACCGCGGGCGGCAAGAACATCACGCCCTCCGAGATCGAGAACGAGCTCAAGTTCTCGCCCTATATCTCCGACGCCGTGGTCATCGGCGACAAGCGCAACTACCTCACCTGCCTGATCATGATCGACCACGACAACGTGGTGAAGTTCGCCCAGGACAAGAACGTGCCCTTCACCAACTACGCGAGCCTCTGCCGGGCCGCCGAGGTGCAGGAGCTGATCGGCAAGGAGGTGGAGGCGGCCAACAGGAAGTTCGCGCGCGTCGAGACGATCAAGAAGTTCCGCCTGATCGACCAGCTCCTGACGGCGGAGGACGAGGAGCTGACGCCGACCATGAAACTCAAGCGCAGTCTGGTAGAGAAGAAGTACGGGCCCCTGATCCAGGACATGTATGCCGGCGCCGCGTGAGCCACGCTTCGGCCGGCATGCGCAAGCGGACCGGGCCACGGGCGCTGGACGGGCGCGGACGGGCGCGGCCTATGCGTTTCGCGCTGCGAGACCCGACCGTCAGCGTTGCTGCTTGACGGGACGGCGCTCCAGCAGGCAAAAAAAGTCCACCTTGACGAACAACGAGAACGCCCGAGGAAACCCAAGGAGGCCGTACGATGAGGACCGCATTCCGCCTGGCAGCAGCCGCGATGCTCGCCGGCGCCATCACCCTTCCGGCCGCCGCCGAGGAGGGGGTTACCGACACCGAGATCGTGATCGGCACGCACACCGCGCTGAGCGGCCCCGTGAGCGCGTGGGGCATCGGCTCCACGGAAGGCACGCGCATGCGCTTCGACGAGATCAACGAGAAGGGCGGCATCCACGGCCGCAAGATCAAATTCGTCGTGGAGGACAACCAGTATCAGGTGCCGCGTGCCGTCCAGGCCGCCAACAAGCTCATCAACAACGACAAGATCTTCATCATGCTGGGCGCGCTCGGAACGCCGCAGAACAATGCCGTGCTCGGCGACCAGCTGCAGAAGGGCGTGCCGAACCTGTTTCCCTTCACGGCTGCACGCTCCATGTACCAGCCCTTCCACAAGCTCAAGTTCGCGACCTTCTCCAGCTACTACGACCAGGTGCGCTCCTCCGTGAAGCACTTCGTCGACAAGGAGGGCCGCAAGAAGATCTGCGCTCTCTATCAGGACACCGACTTCGGTCACGAGATTCGCGATGGCGTGCGTGACCAGGCCAAGGCCCTCAACACGGAGGTCGCCTCCGAGGCGGCTTACGGCCCCACCGATACCGACTTCGTGGCCCCGATCAGCAAGCTCAAGTCGGCGGGCTGCGACCTCGTCGTCATGGGCTCCATCATCCGCGACAGCATCCAGTCCGTCGGCACCGCCAAGAAGCTCGGCTGGACCGACGTGACGTTCGTCGGCACCGCGGCCTCCTACGACCCCATCGTGGCGGCGGCCCCCGGCGGCGTGATGGATGGCTTCTACTCCGGCACGGGCATGCCCTTCGCCTACGCCGATGCGAGCTCGGAAACGGTGAAGGCCTGGGCTGCGAAGTACAAGGCCAAGACCAGCCAGGACCCCAACAGCGCCGCCCAGTACGGCTACGTCGGCGGGGATGTCGTCGTCAGGGCGCTGGAAGCCACCGGCAAGGACCTCACCCGCGCCAAGTTCCTGGCGGCGCTCGAAGCCATCAAGGACTACAAGCCCATGTTCCCGGGACCCAGCCTGAGCTGGGGCGCGGACAAGCACCAGGGCTCGACCGCGACCTTCCTCGCCAAGGTCCAGAACGGCCGCTGGAGCGTGGTGGCGGAGAACCTGCTCTACTGAGCGGCAGGCGACAGGCGAACATCGAGACGGGCGGCTTCGGCCGCCCGTTCTGCGTCCTGCGCCGCCGCGTAGTCCGCCGGCCGGTTCAGCAGGGCGACCATCGCGTAACTCACGATCATCAGCAGGAACCAGGCGCCGAGCTTGCCCGTCGACACGAGGGTCCAGCCGAGCCGCTGACTGGGGTACATCCAGGCTGCCGTGAACGTGCCGATGTTCTCCGCCAGCCAGATGAAGAGCGCCACCAGGACGAAGCCGACGAGCAGCGGCATGCGCCGGTGCACCCGCCACACCTTGAAGTGCACCCAGCAGCGGCCGAACAGCACGACGGTGGCCGCGAACAGCACCGGTCGCACATCGGCGACATAGTGGTGGGTGAAGAAATTCACGTAGATTGCGCCCGCGAGCAGCGACAGCGCCAACAGCGGCGGATGGCGGGTGAAGCGGAAGTCGAACAGGCGCCAGCAGCGGGCGATGTAGGAGCCGATGGCGGCATACATGAAGCCCGAGAACAGCGGCACGCCGCCGAGGCGCAGCAGCGAGGCCTCGGGATAGATCCATGAGCCCACCGAGGTCTTGAAGATCTCCATCGCCGTGCCGACGGCATGGAACACGAAGATCACCCGCGCCTCCTCGAAGGTCTCGAGGCGGAAGGTCAGCATCGCAGCCTGGATCGCGACGGCCGCGAGAACGAGAAAGTCGTAGCGGGCAAGCCAGGCACCCTTCGGATAGGCGAAGTGGGTGCCGATCAGCAGCGCCAGGAGAAGCGCGCCGAAGAGGCAGGCCCAGCCCTGCTTGATGCCGAAGCGCACGAACTCGTAGAGGGCGTGCGACGCGGGGCGGCGTTTCGCCCAATCTCCGATCCGCGCTTCGGCTTCGATGAAACGCACGAGCGGCGCCCAGTTGCGGGCGGCGCTGTCGATATGCGGGCGCATGGGCCTGCGCTCATTCGTGCCGGGCAACCTGGGCTGCATGGTGCCTTCGAGCCTGCCAACGTGACCTCGCAAGGGCGCCGATGGGGGCCTCAGAAGATGGCGGCGGCGAGGCGATGTGCCAGCGGCTGCCCGGCCGCTACAGGCGGCTCAGCCCGGCCCGGCTGCGATCGGCGCGGACCCGCACCTCTCGCGCTTCGCCGACCCGCAGATCGAGCATGGCGAGCATCGGTGCCGCCCATTCCGCACCGTCTCCAGCACTCGTCTGGAACGCCCGCTTGCACCGATCGGGATCGGTATCCAGCTCCTTCAGGCTCGTGTAGGCGTCGACCATGGCCTTGAGCAGCGAAGGCCGGCTCCGTGCGACGTCCCTGGACCGCCGGCCGAGAAGGGCTGCGAGCCTGCCCGGCAGGGAGGCACGCGAGGACGTCTCCTTTCGGCGCCGGGCATGGCAGATCGCCGAGGCCGCGAGCGCATCGATGAGCACGCTCTCGAACTCGCGCGATCGCGCGGCCTGCAGCAGATAGGAGTGGGCGAGGTCGGACAGCAGCTCGCCGTCCAGCCGGAACGGCTCGGTGCTGGCGCCGCTCGCGTCGAACTGCACGTGACGCCAGATCGTCGTCAGGACGTCACGCGGATCCGGCTGCGGCTCGCGCTGCCACACACCGACGTTGCAGGCGTCAACAAGCTCGTCGACCATCGACACGCAGTGCGCGAAGCGCGCGCGCAGAGTGTGCTCCCAATGCGGGTGCGACGCGATCCCGGCAGCCACGGACCGGACGAGCTCGCGCACCACGCGCGCGTACTGGTACTGGCCCCATTTCTCCGGAGCGATCTCGCGATCGATGAGATCGCGCACGACCAGATGCCGCAGCAGGCCTGCGGGCGAGAGGCGAGACGACCCCGCGTCCGAACCGCGAGCCGGGCTGGCGCTGTAGGGCCGCCACTCCTGCCAGTCGCTGCGCCAGAGCAGATCGGTCTGCTCCAGATGCTCCTGCAGCTTCTCGAACTCACGCTGGGATATCGGCCCCGATCGCTCGGCACCGCGCTTGACGTACCACTCCAACGCCATGGCACCCGCTCGGCAACAAAGTCTACGCCGGCCCCCGCCAACGATGCCGCATCATTGCTTCGCCGGCGCTGAGCATAAGGGCCGGGCGTGCACGCCTCAATGCGAGCAAATCGAAGCGCGCCAGGGTGTTGCCCGGCGGCCTCAGTCGATCGGGGATCGCGCAGGACCCTTGGTTTCCCAGGGCTCAGCGCACCCATCCTCGGGCTTGTCCCGAGGTCCGACCATCGGCGGACGCCGGAGCATGCGGTGCGATGGATGGCCGGGACGAGCCTGGACAAGCCCGACCATGACAACCGGGGTGGCAACCGAACGAGTCACAGCACTAGTTGGCAAAGCGGAAGTGCATCACGTCGCCGTCCTTGACGACGTAGTCCTTGCCTTCCAGCCGCATCTTGCCGGCCTCCTTGGCCGGCACCTCGCCGCCGAGCGCGACAAAATCCTCGTATGCAATGGTCTCGGCGCGTATGAACCCCTTCTCGAAGTCGGTGTGGATCGTGCCCGCGGCCTTGGGCGCGCGCGTCCCGCGCGTGACGGTCCAGGCGCGGGCTTCCTTCGGGCCGACGGTGAAGTACGTGATCAAGCCCAGCACCCGGTAGCCCTCGCGGATCAGGCGATTGAGGCCCGCTTCCTGCAAGCCCAGATCGTGCAGGAAGGCGTCGCGCTCCTCGGGCGCCAGGCCCGCGAACTCGGCCTCGATCTTGGCCGAGATCACGACACACCCCGCGCCCTCCGCGCGAGCCTTCTCGGCGACGCGCTGCGACATGGCGTTGCCGGCCATGGCCGCGGCCTCCTCGACGTTGCACACGTAGAGGACCGGCTTCGCGGTCAAAAGTTGCAGGGCGCGATAGCCGGGCTCCTCCTCGGGCGTCAGCCTGGCGAAGCGGGCGGGCTTGCCCTCGCGCAGCAGCTCGAGCGCCTTGTCGATCAGCGCCAGTTGCGCCTTGGCCTCCTTCTCCCCGACCTGCGCCTTCTTGGCGAGCGGCTCGCGGCGGCGTTCCAGGCTGTCGAGGTCGGCCAGCATCAGCTCGGTCTCGACCGTCTCCGCATCGGACAAGGGATCGATGCGGCCCTCCACGTGGGCGATGTCCGGGTCCTCGAAGCAGCGCAGCACGTAGGCCACCGCATCGACCTCGCGGATGTGGGCCAGGAACTGGTTGCCGAGCCCCTCGCCCTTGGACGCGCCGCGCACGAGGCCGGCGATGTCGACGAACGTCAGCCGGGTGGGAATGGCCGCCGCCGACTTGCCGATGCTCGCGAGCCTGTCGAGCCGCGCGTCGGGCACGCCGACATCGCCCACGTTGGGCTCGATGGTGCAGAAGGGATAATTCGCCGCCTCCGCCGCCGCGGTCTGCGTCAGTGCGTTGAAGAGGGTGGACTTGCCGACGTTCGGCAGGCCCACGATGCCGCATTTGAAGCCCATGGATCAGCTCTTCCCGCCGCGGCCTTTCAGCCATCTTTTGAGATTCTCGGCCAGCGCGGAAGCGCGCTTGCTCTGGCGCTCGCCGGCCGGGTGGATGCGCGGAGCCGGCGGCTCCGCTGTTTCGCGTGCAGG
>DATFCC010000339.1:0-13417 GCA_035253505.1 Hyphomicrobiaceae bacterium | reverse complement strand
GAAACGGCGCTGCCACCAGCCCTTCCGGGCCGGCCGGGTATCGTCCTCGGGCACCGGCTCTTCGACTGCTGACTGAACATGGGCGGGTTCGCTTTCGCGCGGCTCGGTCCGCTCTTCCGCAGGCGATGGTTCGGCCCGACGCGCTTCTTGCTGCGTGAGGTCAGGCGCCTCGGCCGGCGGGCGCCAGGCGCGCTCCGGCGCTCCGCCGCCTCCGGTATCGACGGCGCTCTCGGCGTGCTCCGCCGGAACGGGCTCACGCACCGGTTCCGGTTGGTCCCGGTACCCGTCTCGCTCGCCCCCGGCGTCAGCACGCGGGAAGTCCCCTTGGACCTCGTGGGCGGGGGCCTCCCGGCGGCCGTGATCCTCATCACGCGGCTCGCCGGCCCGATATTCGCGGGGCCCATCGTCCCTGTCGCGCCCGCGCCGGCCGCCACGGCGACCGCGCCGTCGGCGCCGTCCCTGCCGTTCCTCCGCTTCGCCCTGCGCCCCATGCGGCTGCTCGCCGAGCCCCGCGGGGAGCTTGCCCTCCTCGTCGCGATCCTCTCCGCCCTCCTGCTCGACGTCCGCCGACGGCTCGTCCCGGAAGTCGTCGGTTTCGCCGTTGCGGGCGTGAGCCGAGCGCTCGGGCCCGCGGTGGTCATGATGACTGTGACGATCATCGCCGCGCTCGTCGCGCCGGCCGCGCCGTCGGCGGCGTCGCCGCCTGCCGCCGCGATCGTCCGACTCAACCGCATCCTCGCCGATATCCTCCTCAGTCTCCTGGCGATCGAAACCCGACTCCATATTGACCACGGCGCGCTCAGCAGGGGCCTGGGGAGCCGCCTGTGCGGCGGAGCGTTCAATTGCGAAGTTGGCGCCCTGCATGCGGTCGCTCGCCTGCACCGCAATGGTCACCCCGTAGCGACGCTCCATGTCGGTGACGAAGGAGCGCTTGTTGTTCAGGATGTAGAGAGCGACGTCGGCGGTGGTCACGGCGGTGAGCGAGCTGCGCTGGTCGCGCAGGAGCTGGTCCTCCAATGCCCGCAGCACGGCAAGCGCGACCGACTCCACCGAACGAATGATGCCGGTGCCCTGGCAGTGCGGACACTGCGATGTCGAACCCTCCAGCACGCCCGTGCGCAGCCGCTGGCGCGACATCTCCAGCAGCCCGAAGTGGCTGATGCGGCCCACCTGGATGCGGGCACGGTCGTGGCGCAGGGCATCCTTCAGGCGGTTCTCCACCTTGCGGTTGTTGCGCCGCTCCTCCATGTCGATGAAGTCGATGACGATCAGCCCGGCGAGGTCGCGCAGCTTCAATTGCCGGGCGATCTCTTCGGCTGCCTCGAGGTTGGTGTTCAGCGCGGTTTCCTCGATCGAGAACTCGCGTGTCGCCTTGCCGGAGTTGACGTCGATGGAGACCAGCGCCTCGGTCTGGTTGATCACCAGATAGCCGCCCGAGCGCAGCGTGACGTACGGGCTGAACATGGCATTGAGCTGCCGCTCGATCTGGTAGCGGGCGAACAGCGGCTCAGGCGCCTCGTAGCGAATGACGTTCTTGGTCTGGCTCGGCGACAGCATGCCCATGAAGTCGTGAGCCTCCTTGTGCGCCGCCTCGCCGGCCACCAGGATGTCGTCGATGTCCTTGGAGTAAAGGTCGCGGATCGAGCGCTTGATCAGGTTGCCTTCCTCGTAGACGAGGCAAGGTGCCGTCGAGCTGAGGGTGAGGTCGCGCACGTTCTCCCACAACCTTATCTCGTATTCGAAGTCGCGCTTGATCTCCTGCTTGGTGCGCGCGGCCCCGGCGGTGCGGATGATGAGCCCCATGCCCTCGGGCACCTCCAGCTCGTGTGCGATGGACTTGAGGCGCTTGCGGTCCTGCGGGTTGGTGATCTTGCGCGAGATGCCGCCGCCGCGCCCAGTATTGGGCATCAGCACGGTGTAGCGGCCGGCGAGCGACAGATAGGTGGTCAGCGCCGCGCCCTTGCTGCCGCGCTCCTCCTTCACGACCTGCACCAGGATGATCTGGCGGCGCTTGATCACTTCCTGGATCTTGTAGGAGCGCATGCGGCGGCGCGGGCGCTCGGGCACTTCCTCCAGTGCGTCCTCCGAGCCCACCTGCTCCACCGTGCTGACCGTCTCGGGCGCCTCGGCCTGATCGCTGGGAACCTCCTCGACGTGGCCGCGGAGCTCATCCTCGTGGGTCCCGTCGGCATGGCCGTTGGCGTGGGCGGCAGGGAATGCATCGTGCTGGCCGTCAGCCTGCTCCGCTGCGGGCTGAGGGTCGCCGGCCATGGCGCGAGCGGGCTCATGCACACTGTCATCCGGAGCAGAGGCTTCGGCGATAGCCGGCGGCGTGCCCGGCGCGGTGTCTTTGAAGGCCCCGTCGTCCGGCGATTGTGCTTCCGCGCGTGCGTCTGCCTCGGCTTCCGCTTCTGCTTCCGCCTCCGCTTCCTCGGCCAGCAGGGCCTGCCGGTCGGCCACGGGGATCTGGTAGTAGTCCGGGTGAATTTCGCTGAAGGCCAGGAAGCCGTGGCGATTGCCGCCGTAGTCGACAAAGGCCGCCTGCAGGGACGGCTCTACGCGCGTCACCTTGGCGAGGTAGATATTGCCACGCAGGGGCTTGCGGGCGGCCGACTCGTAGTCGAACTCCTCTACCCGGCCGTTACGCAGCACCACGACCCGGGTCTCTTCCGGGTGCGTGGCGTCGATGAGCATCTTGTTGGTCTTGTCCATGTGATGGGGTCCTTGGCGCCGAGGCCGAGGGCGTATGGCCGCTCACGTACAGGCCCCAATTGGAGCCTGCGCCTTGCTGTTGCGCCGATTTCAGTTGCTGGGGCCGGACCCTGAAGCCTGCCGCCGGGGTCGCCGGCCCGGAGGGGCCTGGCACCCGGTGCCGCCCTCGCCGCGGAAAGGCGGCCACGCCGGGGTGCGGCGCTGATGCCTTCGCATTGAATGGTGCGGCTGGAATATGCAGTCGTCATGGTCCACGTCGAGTGCGGCTGGCAGGCTTGATGCGCCAGCCATGAAAAACCTCTGCCCGAACCGCGGGCAGACCTCGTGTTGCGGTGGCGGCACCTGGGTGCCGCCGGAAACCGTTCTCCCTAATGCTGCGGGGCGAGCTCCCGGCGCTGTTAAGCGGGGAGGCCTATCCCGGGGCCGAAACGAAACCGAGGAGCGAACCCGCCAGGCTGTTCAGCGCAGCGGGCAGCCGGTTGCGCTTCGTTCAGTTTGAAACGAACCTCCGCATCGGCGTCTGGCGAGCTCCCAGTCCCTGTGTGCGGTCTGGGCGGCGAGCGGACGGCTCCGGGCCCATTCGCACATCCGGGCGAGCGCCACCGAATACGGATGCGGCGGTGCGACGAAATTCTTCTAGGCCGTCATTCCTGCTGTGGCAAGAAAGTTTTGCCCGAGGCGGCTCAGTCGCCGGACCGCGCTCATGCCCTTGATTTGAACATCGATTCGGAAAACAACGGGTTAAAGGGGCGACAAAACCGACGGGCAGGGCAGCGAGGCAGTGGATGGCAAGGGCCGGCGAAGGCTGGCGACGGGGGCTGCGCGCGCTCGCGTGCGCAGGGCTGCTGCTACCCGCGGCGGCCGAAGCCCAGACGGAGATCAGGAAGACCGCGCCATCCGAGCGGTCGTCCGCCCACGGCGAGGCCAAGAAGCCCGCGCCCGGATCGGGTGCTCCATCCGCCGAGCCGGCGGACAAGCCCTCCGCCAACGCCTGGGCGACCGAGGTGAGCGATCGCCAGATTGCAGCCGTCGCAGCCGAGATCACCGGTGACGAGAAGCGGACTCGTTTCTCCCTGGTCCTCACGGGCACGGCCGAGTTCCAGCACTTTCTGCTCGCCGAGCCCTATCGCGTCATCATCGACGTCGCCGACGTGGCCTTCCGGTTGCCGAAGGGCACCGGCCAGCAGGGTCGCGGGCTCATCAACGTATTCCGGTACGGATTGTTCGCGCCGGGCAAGTCCCGCATCGTCATCGACACCAAAGGCCCTGTTCGCGTGGAGGCGAGTGCGGTGCCGCGGCGCGCCGGCTCGCCGGTTGCGCGCATCAACCTCGACCTGATCCCGACCGATGCAGCGAGCTTCGTGACCAAGCTGCCGCCGCGCGCGCCCCGGCAGAAGGAGGCACGGCGCGAATCGGAGGATGCGGCCGGTCGCTCGCCGCACGCCAAGCCGGTGATCGTCATCGATGCCGGTCATGGCGGCGTGGACCCCGGGGCTTCAGCGGGCGATGTCCTCGAGAAGGACGTGGTGCTGGCCGTCGCGCGGCATCTGCGCACCATCCTGGCAGCCAAGGGGCGTTACGATGTGCAGATGACGCGAGCGTCGGATGTTTTCGTCCCCCTCGACCGGCGGGTGGCGTTTTCACGCGAAAAGGGGGCACGTCTCTTCATCTCCATCCATGCCGACGCGGTCGGCGCGGCCGATTTCGCGCAGAACGTGCGCGGTGCGACCGCCTACACGCTGTCCGAATTGGCCTCCAGCAAGGAGGCGCAGCGTCTTGCCGACAAGGAGAACGCCGCCGACGTGCTCGCCGGCGCCGAGGTGGGCGCCGAAGAGGAGGGCGATCACGTGAAAAGCATCCTGATCGATCTCATGCGGCGGGAGACGGCGAACTTTTCCGCCGATTTTCGCCGCCGGCTGCTTGGTCAGCTGAAACGGACGATTGCCTTGTCGCGCGACCCCGCCCGATCGGCAGCGTTCAAGGTTCTCCAGCAGGCGCAGGCGCCCTCGGTTCTGATCGAGCTCGGCTACATGAGCAATGCCAAGGATGCCGCTCTCCTGTCCTCGCCGGATTGGCAGCGACAGGTCGCCGCGTCGATCGCCAACGCGGTCGACGAGTTCTTTGCCAAGCGGGACGCGCAAACCGCCACCGATACGAAAGGCCGCTAAGGCGATTCCGCGTTCCCAACATACGCTGGCAGCAGCACAATCGGGCGTCTTGCTGCCATATTCCGTGCTAAGGTGCCGGCGACTCCTGCCCGCGCTTGCTGCAACCGGCCGGCTCGACCAAACGGGCGCGACAGAGCGGATTGACGAATGAGACCACAGCCGATCCTGCCTCCGCCGGTCGCGTCCAGAAAGAAGCGAAAGCGTCGGAGCTGGCTGCTCGGTCTGCTCGGTTTCGGCTTTGCCTCCGCGGTGGTCATGTTCCTGGCGGTGGCGGGCGTCGCCGGCTTCCTCGTGTGGAAGGCCTCCCGAGACCTTCCCGACTACGAGAGCCTCGCCAAGTACGAGCCCCCGGTCATGACGCGCATCCACGCGCACGACGGCAGCCTGATGGCCGAATACGCGCGTGAGCGGCGCATCTTCGTGCCGATCAACGTGATCCCCAAGCGGGTCATCGCCGCCTACCTGTCCGCCGAGGACAAGCGCTTCTATGAGCACGGCGGCCTCGATTTCACGGGCATTGGCCGCGCTGGCTACAAATTCATATCCAACCTCATCAACCGCTCGGACCGGCGCACCGAAGGCGCCTCCACCATCACCCAGCAGGTGGCCAAGAACTTCCTGCTGACGAGCGACCGCACATTGGAACGCAAGCTGAAGGAGGCGATCCTCGCCATCCGCATCGAGCGCGCCTACTCCAAGGACAAGATCCTCGAGCTCTATCTCAACGAGATCTATCTCGGCATGGGCTCCTACGGCGTGGCAGCCGCCGCTCTCAACTACTTCAACAAGGAGCTGCGCGACCTGGACATCGAGGAGGTCGCCTATCTCGCCGCACTCCCGAAGGCGCCCAACAACTATCATCCGTTCCGCAGGACGAAGGAGGCCACCGTCCGGCGCAACTGGATCATCGACCAGATGGCCGACATCGGCGCGATCACGGCCGAGGAGGGAAGGCTGGCGAAAGCCAAGCCGCTCAAGGTCAACATCCGCCCGCTCGGCACGCAGATCTATGCCGCCGACTATTTTGCCGAGGACGTTCGCCGCACGCTGGTCAACAACTTCGGCGAGGACGGACTGTACGGCCATGCCGAGCGCTCGGCCACCGGCGATGGGCGCATCAACGGCGGCCTGTCGGTACGCACCACGCTCGATCCCAAGCTGCAGCGCATGGCCCGCAAGGCTTTGATCGACGGGCTCGTGGCCTTCGACCGCGAGAAGGGCTGGCGCGGCGCGGTCCAGAAGATCGCCGTTGCCGGGGACTGGGGTGCAGCTCTCACGGCCATAGAGGTTCCGGGCGACCTCGCGCCCTGGCGGCTCGGCGTGGTGCTCGAGGCACAAAAGACGAAGGCCGTCGTCGGCCTACGCCCGGCACGCCAAGCGGACGGCTCGCTGATCGCCGATCGCGAGGCGGTGGAAATCCCCTACGACGAGATGAAATGGGCGCGCACGGCCCGAGGCGCACCCAAGGCCGTGACCGATGTCGTCGCGCCCGGCGACGTGATCTGGGTGGCGCCCAAGGACCCGGCCAAGCCCACGGGCGTGTGGTCGCTGATGCAGATCCCGGAGGTCAGCGGCGGCCTCGTTGCCATGGATCCGCATACCGGACGCGTGCATGCCGTCGTCGGCGGCTTCTCCTTCGCCACCAGCCAGTTTGACCGCGCGCTTCAGGCCAAGCGGCAGCCGGGCTCCGCCTTCAAGCCTCTGGTCTATACGGCGGCGCTGGACAACGGGTACAAGCCGACCAGCATCGTGCTCGATGCACCCATCGAGATCGACCAGGGCCCCGGCAAGGAGATCTGGCAGCCCAAGAACTACGACGGCTCCTCCGCCTTCGGGCCATCGACGCTGCGGCTCGGCATCGAGAAGTCACGCAATCAGATGACGGTCCGGCTGGCCCAGGACATGGGCATGCCGCTCATCGTGGAGTATGCCAAGCGCTTCGGGGCCTACGACGACCTGCTGCCCGTGCTTGCCATGTCGCTTGGGTCGGGCGAGACCACTGTCCTGCGCATGTGCGCCGCCTATTCGGTACTGGCCAACGGCGGCAAGCAGGTGCAGCCCACCCTGATCGACCGCATCCAGGATCGCTGGGGTCACGCCATCTGGCGTCACGACAAGCGCGAATGCACGGGTTGCAAGGCCGAGAAGTGGACGGGTCAGCCGGAGCCGGTGCTGGCCGACGACCGCAAGCAGGTCATCGACCCGCACTCGGCCTACCAGATGACGTCGATGATGGAGGGGGTCGTACAGCGGGGCACCGCCACCATCATCTCCAAGATGCTTCCCAACGTCCCGATCGCCGGCAAGACCGGCACCAGCAACGACGAAAAGGACGCCTGGTTCATTGGTTATACGCCCGATCTCGTCGTCGGCGTGTTCATCGGCTACGACACGCCACGCCCGATGGGCAAGGGCATGACCGGCGGCCACGTCGCCGCGCCGGTGTTTGGCAATTTCATGAAAATGGCGCTCGCCGACAAGAAGGCGGTGCCGTTCCGCATCCCGCCTGGCATCAAGCTCGTTCGCGTCAGCCTGCGCACGGGCCTGCGTGCGCAGCCCGGCGAGCCGGAAACGGTTATGGAGGCCTTCAAGCCCAACGAGGAGCCCGACGACCCCTATTCGGTGATCGGCTTCACGGACGACCGTGGCGGCTTCTATACCGGCGAGTCGCACTCGGATGTCCCGCGCGGGGTGAGTGCCGGCCGCGGGGTCTATTGAGTCTCCACTGCCAGCCAGCAAACGGCGGCGCCCGCACCCGTGGCCAGGGATAACGCCCGCGTCCATGGCCATCTTCGCCGGCCCGATGCTATGGTGCCGCGCCATGGACATGCCCGCTGATCAGGTCGACGATCCTTTCACGCAGGCAGGCTTTCGCCTGCGCGCGGGCAAAGGCCTGCTCGCGGCGCCGTCGCAGGCCATTTTCGACCCGCGGTCCGGCCGCGCCTTCGGGCCGAGCGACTGGGATCTCAACCCCGAGTTCAGGGATGACCTGGCCGTGATGGCACCGCCGCGGCCCGCCGCCGTCCTCGTGCCGATCGTGCTGCGCACGCCGCTGACGGTGATGCTGACGCAACGAGCTCACGACATGCCGAGCCACCCCGGCCAGATCTCCTTTCCCGGCGGCAAGATGGAGGCGGAGGATGCGGGCCCGGTCGACTGCGCCCTGCGGGAGGCCGAGGAGGAGGTCGGCGTGACCGCAGACTACGTGGAGGTATTGGGCTTTCTCGACAGCTATCGAACCGGCACCGGCTTCCAGATCAGCCCGGTGGTGGCCTTTGTGCGGCCGGGGTTCGACCTGGCCGTGGACCGGCGCGAGGTGCTCGAGGTGTTCGAGGTTCCGCTCCCGTTTCTCATGAATGCCGAAAACCACCAGAGGCATGTGCGCGAGTGGCGCGGGCGGCAGCGCTCCTACTACGCAATGCCGTACGAGGGCCGCTATATCTGGGGCGCGACCGCCGGCATGCTCAAGAACATGCACCAGAGGCTGTTCGAGCCATGATGCGCACCGTCATCGAGAACGTGCTGCTGTTTCTGCTGCCGGCGGCCATCTATGTCGCCTACATGCTGCTCATGCGCTCCGGCAATACCTCCACGGGCGCCGTCATCAACGAGGCGCCGCTGGTGTGGCTGTTCCTGGCGGGGGCGATTCTGGTCGGCATCACCCTCGTCTACTACGCGTCGACCGCGACCGGCGGCAAGCCGGGACAGACCTACATTCCGCCGCGGGTCGGCAAGGATGGGCGCATCGAGCCCGGCGTCCTGAAGTAGCGGGCCGCATGGCGGATACCTCACCAAGCGCGCCGTTGAGCCTGGCAGGTGCCGACTGGCTCGTCCGCCCGGCAACACGCGCCGTATTCGAGGCGCTTGCCGCCGCCGGTCACCCGGCGCGCGCGGTCGGCGGAGCGGTGCGCAACGCGCTGCTGGGCCGGCCTGTCGTCGATGTGGACATCGCGACCCCGGCGCGGCCGGAGCAGGTCATCGCCGCCGCCCGGGCCGCAGGTCTCGCCGCGGTCCCGACCGGATTGGAGCACGGGACGGTCACCGTGATCGCCCATCACCTCGCCCACGAGGTGACGACGCTGCGCCAGGACGTGGAGACGGACGGTCGCCACGCCACGGTGGCCTTCACCGATGACTGGAGCGCGGATGCGCGGCGGCGCGACTTCACCATCAATGCGCTTTACTGCGATGCCGACGGCCAGGTGTTCGACCCGCTCGGCGGGGCGCCGGATTTGGCCTCCCGGCGCGTGCGTTTCATCGGCGATGGGCGCGCGCGCATTCGCGAGGACTACCTGCGCATCCTGCGCTTCTTCCGGCTGACGGCCGAGCACGGCGAAGGCCCGGCGGACGCGGAAGGGCTTGCCGCCTGCGTCGCCGAGCGCGACGGGCTGGCACGCCTGTCGCCAGAGCGCGTCCGCCAGGAGTTGGTCCGGCTGTTCGTCGCGCGACGCGGCCCGGAGCTGGTCGTCAGCATGTTCGACTATGGTTTGCTAGGCCTGGTGCTGCCCGCGGTCCCACGCCTTGCGCTGCTCGATCGGGTCGCGGCCCTGGAGACGGCCCTGGGCATCGACGGCGATGCCATGCTGCGGCTCGCCGCTTTGGCCGTTGAGCTGCCCGAGGATGCGGACAGGCTGCGCGAGCGCCTGCACCTCTCCAATAGCGAGCACGCGACGCTGCGGGCGATGTTGGAGCCGGTGGGCCCTGCCGGGGACGAGGCGGCGGACCGCGCGCGTCTCTACGCCGATGGAGCCAGCGCCTACCGAGAACGGACACTGATCGGCTGGGCGCGGTCGGCGGCGGGCACCGCCGACAGGGCGTGGCGAGCCCGATATGATCTCCCGGACCGCTGGCAGCCACCACGATTTCCTCTCGGGGGCGCCGACATCATGGCGCTGGGCGTGCCGTCGGGCCCGCGCGTGGGCGAGCTGTTGCGCGCACTGGAAGCGTGGTGGATCGGGGAGAATTTTGCACCCGATGCGGCAGCATTGCGTGGCAAGCTGCGGGAGCTCGTTGCGCAAGGCTGAGCGTGGGCGGCGTCCTGGCCCGGCACGACGGCGCCCGGGAACGGATCGCTGCTCTTGCGACGCTGCTCCCCTTCGGGTCCTGGCCATCGAGGCATGCGGCAAAGGAGAAGACAGTGTCCCTGAACGGCTCCGCATCGGCACCGATCCGCAATCCGTCCTTCCTTCGGCTGTTCTTCGGCAAGGTGGTGCTGCTGTTCGTCACCATCATCACGGTGTGGATGATCTACGCCTACCTGCACGCGTTCCGCCTGGACTGGCTGGGCTGGTTCTACTCCCACCTGCTGCCGCTGACGAACGGGCTCTACAGGCTGGTCGAAACCTATTTTCCCGATGACGTGAAATACAAGATCCGCGGTGCCATCACCGACGACCTAGGCCAGCGCTCGCTCTTCCTGCTGCTGCTGACTGCCGCCGTGGAGCTGTCGCTCTACAGTCTGTTCAAGCTGCTGAGGTTCCTGCTGGGGCGACGCGCTGCGAAGGGCGCCGAGGCGCCGCATCGAGGGCTCAGCGCGTGAGCGTGCGCGTCACGCCACGGCCGCGACCTGGTCGGTGGCGATGCGATTGCGACCGGCGCATTTCGCCTGATAGAGCTTGTCATCGGCGCGCTGGATGAGCGTCTCTGCGTTGTCGCCCTTGTTCAGGGACGCGATGCCGAACGAGGCAGTGATCCTGCCGATCTCGCGGCCGCTGTCGTTGAGCGCGAGTTGCATGCTTTCGAGCTGCTTGCGCATGCGTTCGGAGATCTGCCTGGCGCTCTCGATCGCCGTCTCCGGAAGAATGACCGCGAACTCCTCGCCGCCGTAGCGGGCAACCGTGTCGCGTGCGCACACGTTGTCGAGCAGCACGCGCGCAAAGGTCTTCAGGATCTCATCGCCGATGCGATGACCGAAGTGGTCGTTGACCTTCTTGAAGTTGTCGATGTCGGCAAAGACCAGCGACAGGGCCGTGCCGTGCAGCCGCGCGTCGGTCAGCTCGCGCTCCAGCCGCTCGTCGAACCGGCGGCGGTTGCTGACGGAGGTGAGCGGATCGAGCATGCTGGCTTCCTGCGCCTCCGCGAGATTGCCGCGCAACTTCTCTATCTGCGACTTGGACTGCTCCAGGGTCTTGCGCAGTGTGCTGGCCTCGTTCTGCATCTTGGCGTTCTCGGCCAGGAGGAACTTCACGATGATGCCGACCTCCGCCGGGGTGGCCGTGGTCGGCAGGTTGCTGCCGGCCTGCACCAGGGAGACGGAGTAGCGTTCGCCCGCCTCCGAATAGGCGCGCATCATGTCCAGGATCGACTTCGCCTGGTTGTCGAGCTGGATGGCGGTCGAAGCCAGGTCGGCGGTTGCCGGCCGCCGCACGGCCGTCCGCCGGCCGGCCTGCCAGGCGAGGACGAGGCCGAAGCCAAAGAGGCTCAGCACCAGCAGCCCAACAAGGCAGGCTTCAACGGAAAAGAGATCGAACCTGAACACTTGATTTACGAGCCCGCACAACAGGCCGCCTCGCCCGCAAGCCGTGATGGCGCCTTGCGGCCGGACGGCATCTCCCCGGCCAGCGATCCTGGCAAAGATTGCCTCAAATCCGGTTAACCGGCAGTCGCGCCCGGTCGGGCGTCACACGGCAACCGGCAGCCGTGTCTGTTGGCCGACCTCGAACACGCGCCGATAGCGCTCGACCTCCTCCGGTGGGCCCATGGCCTTGGCCGGATTGTCGGAGAGCTTCACCGTGGGGCGGCCGTTGGCCGAGATGACCTTGCACACGATGGAGAAGGGGTCGAGGCGGCCGTCCGGGCCGAGGCCGCGAAAGTCATTCGTAAGCAGCGTGCCCCAGCCGTAGCCGATGCGCACCCGGCCGTGGAAGTGGTGGTGGATGCGCTCGATGTCGTCGACGTCGAGGCCGTCCGAGAAGATCAGCATCTTCTGGCGGGGATCCTGATTGCGCTTCTGCCACCAGGCGATGGCGATCTCGCCGCCCTCGATGGGATCGCCGGAATCGATGCGGATGCCGGTCCAGCTCGTTACCCAGTCGGGTGCCTGCTCCAGGAAATTGGACGTGCCGTAGGTGTCGGGCAGCATCACGCGCAGGTTGCCATCGTAGTCCTGCTGCCAGTCGGCGAGAACCTTGTAGGGGGCCTCGCGCAACTCGCGGTCGTTGTCGGCGAGCGCCGAATAGACCATCGGCAACTCGTGCGCGTTGGTGCCGATCGCTTCCACCTCGCGGCGCATGGCAATGAGGCAGTTGGAGGTCCCCAGGAATGCCGGTCCCAGGCCCTCGATCATCGCCTGCACCGACCAGTCCTGCCACAGGAATCCGTGCCGCCGCCGCGTGCCGAAGTCGGCAATGCGCACGTCGGGAAGCTGCTTCAGGCGCCCGATCTTCTCCCACACGCGCGTCATCGCCCGCGCGTACAGCACTTGCAACTCGAATTTGCCGAGGCCCTTGGTGACGGCGCGGCTGTGCAGCTCCATCAGCACGGCGAGCGCCGGGATCTCCCACATGGTCGTCTCGATCCACGGCCCTTCGAAGGTCAGCTCATACTGGTCGTCGCGCCGCTCCAGGCGATAGGGCGGGAACCGGAAGGCCTCGAGCCAGGCAATGAAGTCCGGCCCGAACATCTGCCGCTTGCCATAGAACATGTTGCCCCGCAGCCAGGTGGACTCGCCGCGCGACAGCGACAGGCCGCGGATGTGATCGAGCTGCTCCTTCAGCTCGCCGATGTCGATCAGCCGGGAGAGCTTGACGGAGCGGGTTCGGTTGAGAATGCCGAACGTGACCTGCGTGTCGCGATGCCGGCGAAAGATCGTCTGGCTCATCAGCAACTTGTAGAAATCCGTATCGAGCACCGAGCGCACGATCGGATCGATCTTCCAGTTGTGATTGTAGACCCGGGTGGCGATGTCGGTCATGGCAGCATCAAGGCCTCGACGCTTTGCGTGGCGGCCATTGCATCTGCCGACGCCAGCCGATGCTATCCGGTTGCCGCTCGGGAACGCAACGGAGAGCGAGCAGGATAGAGCTGCGCCATCGGCGAGGCTTCGGTCACGCTGGAAGGCGTATGCAACCCGCATCGCCCTGGTGCAACCAATGGGTAATCGCAGGCGATTGCCGCCGTCGCGGAGATGCGCCCGGTCGCTATTTGCCGAGGACACCCGGCCAGTTCCTGTCGCCCTTGGCGATCCGCCCGGGAATATCTTTCTCCCAGCTCTTCTGAATCCTGGCGTCATAGTTGACGTAAAGGCGGCCATCGACGATGCGCCACGCAGCGGGATCGCCTTTTGCCGTGTAGCCTTCCGAAACCGCCCACGCGCAGTAGCCGCCATATTGCGGCGCGAAGGCGTGAGGGTTTGCCTCGAACGCAGCCTTGTTCTCCGCCGAGGCGAAGTGCCATGTGGCGCCGTTCCAGCTCAGAGCTTGCGCCGGATTGCCCCTCACGGGCTTGCCCTCCCTGAAGTAGGCGACCGGGTCGTGGCCATCGAGGGCGAGCTTGGACTTGAAGGCCGTGAACACCGGCGGCTTGCCCGGCGACTGGGC
>DATFCC010000338.1:0-7624 GCA_035253505.1 Hyphomicrobiaceae bacterium | reverse complement strand
GCGCCATATGTCGCGCCGGCAGCGATTAGCAGGTTGAGAAACAGCAAAATTATTACTTATTTCAGTGGCTTGTGGTGTTCGTGGGCGTGGCGAGGAGGGCGGGCCGTCGTCGAATAGCTGCCATCCCGAGCCTCGTCTTGTTGCAGAGCAGCAAACCAATTAGGCCTGCCCACCATGGCATCGAATCTCGCTCCGGCCCGCCCGCTTCCCCTTCTCGACAGCTATCGCAGCCTCCACCCCGCAGCCCGCGGGTGCCTGCTGATGATGGTGGCGACCTTGATGTTTGCAGGGATGCACACCGCGATCCGCCACTCGACCCAGCATCTGCCGCCCGTGGAGGTGGCCTTCTTTCGCAATCTGTTCGGCCTGGTGGTCATCCTGCCGCTGCTGGTGAGGCATGGCCCGGGGCTGTTCCATACCAAGAAGCTTCCCCTCCACAGCTTGCGCGCCGTTCTCAATGTGACGTCGATGCTGGCGTTCTTCATCGGCCTGTCGATGACGCCGCTGGCGCGCGCCACGGCGCTCTCCTTCACGGCTCCGCTTTTCAGCGCCCTGCTCAGCGCCCTGTTCCTCGGTGAGGTGTTTCGCTGGCGGCGCTGGACGGCCATCTTCGCGGGCTTCCTCGGCGCGCTGGTGATCCTGCGGCCGGGACTGCAGGCCTGGGATCTCGGATCGCTTTTGATTCTCGTCTCTTCCCTGCTGTGGAGCATGGCGCTCGTCGACATCAAGGTGCTGGGCCGCACCGAGTCGAGCGCCACCATTACCGCCTACGTCACCGTGCTGCTGATCCCCATGACCCTGCTGCCCGCTGCCTTCGTCTGGCAGACGCCGAGCGTGGATCTGTGGGGCTGGCTGATCTTCATCGGCGTGATCGGCACGCTGGGCCAGCTCATGGTGACGGAGGCCGTGAAGCTGGCGGACATGACCGTGCTGATGCCGTTCGATTTCCTGAAACTGGTCTGGGCGGCCTTCCTCGGCATGATGTTCTTCGCGGAAGTGCCCGACGTGCTCACCTGGATCGGCGGCGCCATCGTGTTCGCAAGCTCGTTCTACGTCGCCTGGCGCGAAGCCAAGGTGCGCAAGGAGCGGCAGGCACAGGGCTGAGCACCCCCCTGCCTGCGTCGAGCGGTACGCTTCCGGCCGCGCCTGCCGGGCCGTAGGGTTGGGGCTGGCGCCGGCGCACGCGGCCGCACCTGCCGCGCCAGACAGGGGAGCGAGCATGCAAGAGGACCTGCAATACGCCGTGCTGCACGAGTTCGTGGCGCCGGCGAAGCGCAATCTCTCGCGCCAGACCTGGGACTACCTGATGGGCGGCGCCGAGACGGAGACGACCTACATCCGCAATCGCGTGGCGATCGACCAGGTGGCGTTCCGCCCGCGGGTGCTGCGCGACGTCGAGAAGGTGGATACCGGCGGCACCCTGCTGGGCCAGCGGCTGCGCATCCCTGTCATTCTCGCGCCCATCGGATCGCTGCAGGACATCGTCGCCGAGGGCGGGCTGGCTCCGACCAGGGCCGCTGCGCGCTACGGCGTCATGCATATGCTGAGCTCCGTGTGCTCGCCGGGCCAGAAGACCGTGGCCGCGGCCGTGGATCATCCCAAGCTGTTCCAGCTCTACGTGCGCGGCGATCACGCTTGGGTCGATGACCAGGTGGCGGAGGCGGTTGCCAACGGCTACGTCGGCGTGTGCCTGACGGTGGACCTCGACTACTACGGGCGCCGCGAGCGCGACCTCGCCAAGCGCTACAAGGCCACCGCACGGCGCGGGCCGGCGGCCGACCATTTCCAGGCTCGTTTCTCATGGGCCGACATCGAGCGGCTGCGGGGCAAGTTCGATGTTCCGCTCGTGCTCAAGGGCATCGCCACGGCCGAGGATGCCATGATCGCTGTCGAGCACGGCATCAGGGGCGTCTACGTTTCGAACCACGGCGGCCGCCAGCTCGATCACGGCAAGGGTGGCCTGGACGTGTTGCCGGAGGTGGTGGAAGCGGTCGCCGGGCGTGCGGAGGTGATCGTCGATGGCGGCTTCCTGCGCGGCACCGATATCGTGAAGGCGACGGCGCTGGGCGCTCGCGCGGTGGGCATCGGCCGGCTGCAGGGGCTGGCCCTGGCGGCGGGCGGCGAGGGTGCGCTGGTGCGGGCCCTGGAGTTGCTCGAGGACGAAATGCGCCGCTGCCTGGGCCTGTTGGGGGTGCGATCGTGCGCCGAACTCGACGGCAGCTATGTCGCGCGCGTGGCGCCCCTGCCGCGCGAGGGCTTCGACAGCGCGTTCCCGCTGCTGAAAGAGGGCTACTGACCCGCGATAGCGGTCGACGGTTTTGCGGCCGGACCGCCGGCGGCCTACGCGCGCGCCCGGTTTGGTGCCGACTGGTAGGTAGCGCCGGGCTGCGAGGCCGCGACCCGCCACAGCAGCTCGGATGCGAGCTCACGCAGGCTGGCCCCGGTCTGTCCCGGATACTTCGCCCAGTAGGAGCGCGCGCGCGGTGCGAAGCGCGTTGCCGATTGCAGGGCTGAAACGCGCAGGATCGTCTGCTGGAAGCACCTGTGCTCGGGATCGTCGCGCAGCCACTCCTCGTACTGGTTGTCCTCGATGGAGTGCGGGTCCTTCATGTTGATGATGACGCCGAGCGGCTCGGCGAAACCCATGTCGGGATCGCGCTTGCGAAACTGGCGCAGGAACTCCAGGCCGCGCGTCGAGATGTAGTCGGGGCGCGTGGGGGCGACGTAGAAGTCCGACTCGCGTAACCACGACTCGGTGAGCACCGAGAGGCCAGGGGCGCTGTCGATGAGGATGAGATCGTAGGTCTCCCGCGCTTCCCTGAGCAGCGTCCCGACCTTGGCGCGCAGCTCCCGCTCGTGCTCGGTCTTGGAGACCTCGCGCTCGAACAGCGTGAGATGCGTATCGCTCGGCAGCAGGTCGATCGAGCGGGCATCGTCGACATCGGAGACGTCGCCGACCGCGTAGTCCTGCCACCGCTCCGACCCGTCCTTGAGGACCGACCCGATCAGGTAGTCCACCATCGTGCGGTTGCCGGCCTGGATGGCGTCGAGGCGGTCCTGCTGCATCAGCATATGGCTCACGCTGGCCTGCGCGTCCGAGTCGATGACGAGAACCCGCTTGCCGTGGTCGTTGGCCAGCGTCTCCGCAAGCGCGAGAACCAGCGTCGATTTGCCGACGCCGCCCTTGGCGTTCATGACGGTAATGGTGTTGCGCATTGAGCTCCCCCGGCAGGCCCCCGCGTGAGCGCCTGCCTCGCAAAAAAAGAACGCAAGCAAGGAGAATTTGTGGCCGTCTCATGGTTGCGGCGTCCACCTCCTTTTCAGCGCAGGTGGCGTCTGAGCGCCAGAATGGTGAGGAGCGGCAACATCACGGCGATGCCGATCACGGCGGCGACGAGATCGGGCAGATGTTCATAAGAGCCTCTATTTATTGGGAAAAGCAGGTTGAGATACTTGGTCGCCAACTGGCTGGCGACAATCGCCAGGCTCATCAGCGAGGCGACCAGCGCGAAGAACGTGGCGCGCTGGTCGGCCGGTGCGTGAAGGGCAACGAGCGCCAGCAGCGGCACGGTCGAGAGCAGGGCCAGGGGCGATTGGGCAGCCTCGTCGATCAGCGCGATGCTGCGCGCGCCGATCCCCCACGCGCGCTCCGTCCATTCTTGAACCCCGTGAGCCAGGAGCAGGCTCGGCAGGAACAGGATGGCGGCGAGGCCGGTGAGCCAGAGCAGCACGGTGACAGGCGATCTCCGAACGACCGCATCCGTCAGCAGCCACATGGCTGCAAGCCCGACGCCGGTACCCGTCAGGGCCAGAACGCCGAAAAAGGTCTCGTCGAACCCGAGGCGATCGATGGCGAACCAGCGGTAGCCCTCGCCCAGCATCGGCACCGCCCTGAAGGCGAAGATGGCGGCTGCCACAAAGGCGATGCGCCGACGGACGTCGGGAGTGATCCGCAACATCACGCGTTTCAGCATCAGGCAGATGGTGGTGAGCGAGACGAGGAAGACGGCCTCCTGCGCGTAGCGGAAGGCGGAAAGCGCGAGCAACGTCGCGACGGCCGCGAGGGCGACGCCACCACCGAAGATTCGCCAGTCGAGTGCGCGCGCACGTCCGCCGCGCAAGGTGACGAGAAGCCCGCCGCTCACCGACAGCAGGGGAACGACGAGGCCCATCAGGAAGAGGGCCTCGTAGGAAAACGTCTTGGCCAACAGGCCGGCGATGCCACCCACCGCAAAGGCGCCGATGGAGTAGGTCAGCCGCGCCAGCACCTCCACCATGGCGAGGTCCCGGGCGATGTCCTCCTGCCGGCGCGGACTGCCGTCCGCTTCCGTGCGCGGGACGACCTCGGGCCCCATGGCGTCGGCGACCACCTCCTGCACGACGCTGCCGATCACGACCAGCATCTGCGCCAGAACGTAGATGCGCTCGGGTGTCGCGAAGGCGATCCAGCCGCCCGCTGCGCCGGCGAGCAGCACCAGTCCCGCGGCGATCAGGCCGGCACCGATCAGGGTATAGGAGCGCCGCTGCGAGCCGAGAATGGGGAGGGCGTCGACGAACTCGCTGACGACCATCTTGGCCGTCCACGGCAGCTGGAGCCACACCGCAAGGGAGGCGAGCTCCGCCGGCGTGAGGCCCAGGGATTGTTTCACCCAGAAGGCATCGGCGACGGCCGTGATGCCAAGCGCACCCGATGCGAGATAGATCGTCAGAAGCGGCAGGTAGGCCAAGCGGAACGCACGCACCGGTGCCAGCAGGGGCCCATCCAGCCTGGCCTTCAGCAGGGTGCCGAGGCGGGACCCGGTGCTGCGGCCGCTGGCGCGCTCAGGTCCGGGCATGAACGACCGTTTTGACTTGTCGGCGCACAGTCGGGCGTTCCTGGGGCTGACGAATTCCTGTGAGAGGGAGCGGCGGCTCGAAGAGCCTTGTACGGCGGCGCGGAAACTGCGACACCTTGCCAGAGCCCCCTGGAGGAGACCATGGCCCAGACACCTTCCTTCGAGATCCCTCAGCAGCTCCGAGAGCTGGCTGAGAAGAACGTGGAGCAGGCGCGCGCCGCCTACGGCCAGTTCATGGACGCCATGGCGCAGGCCACCAACATGTGGATGGGGGCGATGCCCGCCAATGACGTGACGGCCGGGTTCAAGACCGTGCAGGAACGGGCCGTCCGCTTCGCCAAGCAGAACGCCGAGGCATGCTTCGCGCTCGCCACCGAGCTCACCAGTGCCAAGGACGTCAAGGATGTCATTGCCATCCAGAGCCGCTACGCGCAGACGCAGATGCAGGCCTATGCGCTGCAGGCCCAGGAGCTGGGCCGGCTGATGGGCGAGGCCGCCCAGAACATCGGCCAGAAGAGTTGAACCCGGACCCGGCGATCCGCGTGAGCGCGCATTCGACCGGCGTGAACCTGCCTCATCTCGACAGCATCGAGGGTGCGGTGCAAGCCGGCCTGTCCCACACCCGCGAGGCTTTCGGCACGGGTATCGCCGCCATGCGCGACGGTGCACGCCTGTTCGCGGAGGTGGCAGAAACAGCGTGGGGTGGAAGCAAGCTTCTCCATCGATTGGCAATGCAGCACCTCGGCGCGAATGTGGAGGCTGTGCTGGACGCGGCGGAGGCTTGCGTACAGGCAAGGACGGCGAGCGAGGTCATGACCGTGCAGCTCGACCTGGTGCAGCTCCTGATGATGCGGACCAGCGTGCAGGCGGGCGACCTCGCCGATCTTGCCGCCCGGGCGGCACAGCATGTCGTCGAGACCATCGAGGCCGCTACGGTTCGCCTGATGCGACCGGGTGGGTGACGTCTGCCACGGGCGTGTTGCCCGCCACCGTGATGCGTCAGGAACGCGGAGAGCTCAGTCATGCACGCAGTTGACACGGATGCTGCCACCGAGCGCCTGATGAGCCTGCTCGCCGTGGAGGGTGTGACGGGCCGGGAGGCCAAGATCGGCAAGGCACTGGTGGCGATGCTCAAGGCGGCCGGCGTACCGGGCCGCGCCATGCGCTTCGACGATGCGAATGCGCGCATTCCGCTGCCGACCGAGACCGGCAACCTGATCGTCGATCTGCCCGGCCGTGGCACGCATGCGAGGGCGCCGCGGCTCCTCTTCATGACGCACATGGATACGGTGCCGCTGTGCGCCGGCGCCAGGCCCAAGCGGCAGGGCCGGAAGATCGTCAACGCCGCGAAGACCGCTCTGGGCGGGGACAATCGCACGGGATGCGCGGTGCTCGTGACGCTGGCAGCGGAGCTCATGCAGCACAAGCCCGATCACCCGCCGCTGACCCTGCTGTTCACCGTGCGCGAGGAGAGCGGGCTGTTCGGCGCGCGCCACCTCGATCCCAAGGAGCTCGGCGGCGTCACCATGGGCTTCAACTACGACGGCCGGTCCGCCTCCGACGTCGTCATCGGTGCGGTCGGCGCCGATCGCTGGGAGGCGGAGATTTTCGGGCGCGCCGCGCATGCCGGCGGCGCTCCCGAGCGCGGCGTCAGCGCCACCATGATCCTCGCCGAGGCCCTGGCCGCCGTGCGCGCAGGCGGCTGGTTCGGCAAGGTCGAGCAGGGCGGCCGGAGCGGGACGAGCAATGTCGGCCCGGTGGGCGGCGCCAATGACCGGCCGGCCGGCGATGCAACCAACGTCGTCACCGACTATGTGCTGGTGCGCGGCGAGAGCCGAAGCCATGACGCCAAGTTCTTCCGCGAGATCACCGCCGCCTACAAGGATGCCTTCAAGCGGGCTGCCGCTTCCGTGAAGAACAGCGAAGGAAGGGAGGGGCGCGTGAAGTTCACCACGCGGACCGACTATTACCCATTCCGGCTCAAGGAGAGCGCGCCTGTCGTCAAGCGCGCCGCCGCCGCCGTTGCCGCACATGGGGCAAAGCCCAACGTCCGCGTCACCAATGGCGGGCTCGATGCCAACTGGCTGGTGCGGCACGGCATCCCGACAGTGACATTGGGGGCCGGCCAGAACGAGGCGCATACCGTCGACGAATGGATCGACGTCGCCGAGTTCGAGCAGGGCTGCCGCCTCGCCGTCGCGCTGGCGACGGGCGAGTGAGCGCCGTTTTGCTGTCGAGCAGTCAGTGTGTCCAGGCGCCCTTGCGGCCAAAGCGGAAGTTGTCGGCGTAGGACTTGCGCACGGCCCGGCGCGGCTTGGCCTCCGACAGCCGGTAGGCGATGCCGTTGCGCTCGGCGTAGGCGATGGCCTCCTCCTTGGTGTCGAAGGCGAGGACAATCTGCGATTTCATGTCGCGCGAACTGGTCCAGCCCATCAGGGGATCGATCTCGCGCGGGACCTCCGGCTCATACTCCAGCACCCATTCCTTGGTGCGGGCCGGGCCCGACTGCATGGCGGTCTGGGCGGGCTTGTAGATGCGGGCGGCCATTGGTCTCGCGGTTCCCGGTCGTTGCGGCGCTGGCGCGAAGAGGCCGCGAGCGGCCCGCGATGTCAAGCGGATCGTCGGCCGATCCCGGCGAAAACAGGCACCGCGGCAAGCTGCGTGGCCCGTCCTCCACCGCTTGCGCCGCGGCGGCAGCATATGGCGCAGCGCTCCGCGGAGGGGTCGGTGCTGGCGGGTCCGCGCAGGGCGCCTCCCGAGAGGCGCACTCAGAATTTGTAGTTGAGCCC
>DATFCC010000337.1:0-10414 GCA_035253505.1 Hyphomicrobiaceae bacterium | reverse complement strand
GTATTGCCTCATCTTTCCGAAGCCTGCCAAAGCGATACCAGGCCGTCAAGGCGCAATCGTCCGAGCGCATCCTCAACGTTGAAAAGCTGTGCCAGCGCTGCCATCGACACATCCACCAGGCCCCATCTGCCTTCGCGCCTCGGCTTGAACTCGACAACCTTGAGCCCCTTCGGGACGCTGCGCTTCTCCTCCAGGTATTTGACGGCTTCCGGCTCGCCGCCGATCTGGTCGACAAGCTTGTTGGCCAGCGCCTCGCGTCCGGAATAGACCCGCCCCTGCTCCAGCCCGGCGACGCCGGCCGTATCGATACCGCGGCGGCTGGCCACCAACGCCACGAACCAGCGCTGCGATTCGGCCACCATCTGCTCGGCGGCGGCCTTGCCGGCGTCGTCGACCGGCTGGAAGGGCGACGGATTGGCCTTCAGCGGGCCGCTCTTGATCTCGTTCATCTTGACGCCGATCTTGTCCATGAGCTGGGACACGTCGGGCCACTGGAAGATCACACCCACGGAGCCGGTAACGGTGTTGCCGCGGGCCACGATATGGTCCGTGGCCAGGCCGGCGATATAGGCGGCCGACGCGGCCACGGTGCCGAACTGGCCCACCACCGGCTTCACCTTCGCCAGATCGCGAATGGCCTCGAAGAGCGCTTCGCCCCCCGTCGTCGTTCCGCCGGGACTGTTGACGAAGACGATCACGGCTGCGACCTGCTTGTTCTCGGCCAGCCGTTTCAGCAGCTTCAATTGCTCGCGGTTCTCGCTGACGAAGCCTTCGATGCTGACGCGCGCGATCTGCCGCCGCTCGGTGAGCCCGATCCGCTCGGCGGATGCGAAGGCGATGGCACCGAAGGCAATCAACGCGGCCAGGATGCCCAGCGCCCGCCACAACGACAAACGCCGGCGCAGGCGCCGGCGATCAAGGACGGTCTCGGTCTCGAACGCCATCGGGTTTGACCCTCGCATCTGTCCAGGTGCGGGCGGCACCCCATCTGCCAGGGCCGGATCGATCGCCAAGATGACCCGGCCGCGGTGATGTCGTCTTCTGCAGGCGCCGCCGCCGTTGCGGGCACCAACCTAGGTTGGCGGTGCGCCGCACAGGCGGTGGCCAGGTCAACCCTGGCCGTCCTCGTCCTTCTTCTCCTCGGCGCCTTCCTTCTTCTTGATGGCGGCCTTGAAGATGTCGCCCAGCGAGGCACCCGAGTCGGACGAGCCGTACTGCGCCACCGCCTGCTTCTCCTCGGCGATCTCCAGCGCCTTGATCGACACGGTGATGCGGCGGCTGTTCTTGTCGAGGCTGGTGACCGCGGCGTCCACCTTGTCGCCCACGTTGAAGCGCTCGGGCCGCTGCTCGGAGCGGTCGCGCGACAGGTCGGAGCGCTTGATGAAGGTGGTAAAGTCGGTATCGGCCAGCTTCACCTCGATGCCGTTGTCCTGCACCGCCAGCACCTCGCAGGTAACCTGGCTGCCCTTGCGCAGCTTGCCGATGGTCTCCAGCGGATCGCCGCCGACCTGCTTGATGCCGAGGCTGATGCGCTCCTTCGTCGGATCGACGTCGAGCACCAGTGCTTTGACCATATCGCCCTTCTTGTAGTCCTTGATGGCCTCGTCACCCGACTTGTTCCAGTCGAGGTCGGACAGGTGCACCATGCCATCCACGCCGCCGTCCAGCCCGATGAACAAGCCGAACTCCGTGATGTTGCGGATCGGGCCCTCGACTTGCGTTCCCTTCGGATGCGCGGCCAGAAACACATCCCAGGGATTGTCCTGGGTCTGCTTGAGTCCGAGCGAGATGCGCCGCTTCTGCGCGTCGACCTCCAGGATCTGCACGTCGACCTGCTGGCTGGTGGAGACGATCTTGCCGGGATGGATGTTCTTCTTGGTCCAGCTCATCTCGGAGACGTGGATCAGGCCTTCCACGCCGGGCTCCAGCTCCACGAAGGCGCCGTAGTCGGCGATGTTGGTTACGGTGCCCTTGAAGCGCGCGCCGACCGGATACTTGGCCTCGATGCCGGCCCACGGGTCGGCCTGGAGCTGCTTCATGCCGAGGCTGATGCGCTGCGTCTCCGGGTTGATGCGCACGATCTGCACCTTCACGGTATCGCCGACGTTGACGATCTCGCTCGGGTGATTGACGCGCCGCCACGCCATATCGGTGACGTGCAGCAGGCCGTCGATGCCGCCCAGATCGATGAAGGCGCCGTAATCGGTGATGTTCTTCACGACGCCGTCGATCACCTGGCCCTCGGCCAGCTTGGCGACGATCTCGGAGCGCTGCTCGGCGCGGGTGGCTTCCAGGATCTCGCGCCGCGACACGACGATGTTGCCGCGCCGGCGATCCATCTTGAGGATCTTGAAAGGCTGCGGAGAGTGCATCAGCGGGCCGATGTCGCGCACGGGACGCACGTCGACCTGGCTGCCGGGCAGGAAGGCCACGGCGCCGTCGAGATCGACGGTGAAGCCGCCCTTCACCTTGTTGAAGATGACGCCTTCGACCTGCTCCTTGTTGTTGAACTTCTCCTCGAGCCGCGTCCAGCTCTCCTCGCGGCGCGCCTTGTCGCGCGACAGCACCGCCTCGCCCAGCGCGTTCTCGATGCGCTCCAGGTAGACCTCGACGGTATCGCCGACCTTCAGCTCTGCCGGCTTGCCGGGCTGGGCGAACTCGCGGACGGCAACGCGGCCTTCCATCTTGAGGCCGACGTCGATCACCGCCAGGTCCTTTTCGATGGCGGTGACGGTGCCCTTGACGACGCTGCCCTCGAAGGCATCGTCCTTGGCCAATGTTTCGCTCAACAGCGCGGCGAAATCCTCGCGCGTGGGATTGAGGTCCCTGGAACCTTCACTGGCAACGGTGCTCATTCCTGCTCCTGCTCCATGCATGCTGCGACGGGATCGCGGCCGCCGGAATGCGTCGGCTGTGCCTGCGGCACATGCCCCCAATCCAAGCTCCGCGCCCATGATTGCGTGAGTTCACCCGCCGATGCATCCGTATGCCAGCTTGATTGGAGCTATGCCCTTTTCAGGCGCGCCCGCGCTGGCCTGCCTTCCCGAGGATGACACCGACGGCGGTATCGAACGCCGCTTCTATATCCAAATTGCTGGTGTCCAGCAAGAAGGCGTCTGGGGCCGGCCGCATGGGCGATGCCTCGCGGGCAGCGTCGCGTTCGTCGCGGCGGTGAATGTCGGCCAGTATCTCCTCGAAGGTGGCAGTCTCGCCGCGGCCCTCGAGCTCCAGGAACCGCCGCCTGGCGCGCACATCCGGCGCCGCGGTTACGTAAATCTTGATGTCGGCATCGGGGCAGACCACGGTGCCGATGTCGCGCCCATCCAGCACGGCGCCCGGCGGCTGCAGGGCGAACCTGCGTTGCAGGTCGCGCAGCGCCGCGCGCACCTCGGCGACGCGTGCCACGATCGAGGCTGCCTCGCCCGCCCCGCGGCCACGTAGCGCCGGGTCGTCCAGCGTGCCGGGATCGAGCTCGCGGGCCGCCTTCACGGCCGCCTCCGCGTCGTCCAGCGCGCCGCCCTGGCGGCGCACGTCGCGGGCGACGGCGCGATAGAGCAGGCCCGTGTCGAGATGGTGAAGGCCGAAGTGCCCGGCAATGCGCTTGGCGAGCGTGCCCTTGCCCGAAGCGGCCGGCCCGTCGATGGCGATGATCATGGGCGCACCCCTGCCGCTACCGGCCCTCTCTCCCCACTCTTCAGTGGGGAGAGGGTTAGGGTGAGAGGCGGAAAGTTGCGCCGACGCCCTTTGCTGCGCCTCATCCCGACCCTCTCCCCGTAAGAACGAGGAGAGGGGGACCCGTGCCCATAGATCGAGGCGACCATCACCGCACGGCCCCTGGCACGGTGAAGGTGGCGCCCAGCCCCTCCATCAGGCTGCGAAACTCGGGAAAGCTGGTGGCGATCGTGTCTGCGTCGTCGACGGTGACGGGACGGTCGGCGCCCAGGCCCAGCACGAGGAACGCCATGGCGATGCGGTGATCAAGGTGCGTCGCCACCGTGCCGCCACCGCGCACGCCGGCGCCGCCGCCGACGATCAAGGCATCGCCTTGCACCTTCGCCTCGACGCCGTTGGCCGTGAGGCCCGCGGCGGTGGCGGCAAGGCGATCGCTTTCCTTCACCTTGAGCTCGCCTAGCCCTTCCATGCGCGTTTCGCCTTCGGCGAAGGCGGCAAGGCAGGCCAGGATCGGATACTCGTCTATCATGCTGGGCGCGCGCTCGGGCGGAACGCGCACGCCCTTCAGCCGCGAGTGCCGCACGAGGACGTCGGCAACCGGCTCGCCGCCCTGATCGCGCTCGCGGCTGAACTGGATGTCGGCACCCATCTCGCGCAGCGTAACGTAGAAGCCGGTGCGCGTCGGGTTGACGAGCACCCCCTCGATGGCCACCTCCGATCCCGGCACGATCAGGGCGGCCGCGGCTGCAAACGATGCCGAGCTCGGATCGCCCGGCACGTCGACGTCGCGGCCTGCGAGCTCGCCTTCTCCCGCCACGGTTATCCGGCGCAAGCCATCGCGCTCCGTTACGCCGACGCGGGCACCGAAGTGCCGCAGCATGCGCTCGGTGTGGTCCCGCGTGGCCTCGGTCTCCACCACGGTCGTCTCGCCGGCGGCGTGCAAGCCGGCGAGCAGCACGGCCGACTTGATTTGCGCCGAGGCGACCGGCAACCGGTACTCGATCGGCAGCAGGTCGGCACTGCCGCGGATGGTCAGCGGCAGCTGGTCCTTGCCCTCGTCCGTTTCGAGCCCCATCTGCCGCAGCGGCGTCAGCACGCGCCCCATGGGCCGGCGCGAGAGCGACGCATCGCCGGTGAGCTCAACGCGCATGTCATGGCCGGCAAGCACGCCCATCATCAGGCGCACGCCCGTCCCCGAATTGCCGAAGTCGAGCGGCTCTTCGGGCCGTGCAAGCCCTCCGATGCCCCGGCCCAGCACCTCCCAGACGGCGCCGGCCTTGCGCACCGGGCAGCCCATGGCCTGCAGGGCCTTGGCCGTATTGAGGACGTCCTCCCCCTCGAGCAGGCCCGTAATACGGGTGCGACCCGTCGCCAGCGCTCCGAACATCAGGGCGCGATGCGATATGGATTTGTCTCCCGGCACCCGCACCCGACCCGACAGGGCCCTTGCCCTGCCCGCCGATAGGGGTGAAGGAGAGGGATGGGACACGCCGGGCGCCTCGAGAGAGCGTGGCCGCGACACCTGCCGGGGCCGTGCCGCCCGCCTTAGAGCAGCGGGCTGGAGGCTGTCAACGCCGCCGTCCGCGGCGCCCCCTCTGCGCGGCGCGCCCTGCGGCCCGATTGGGTTTTGACAGTGCCGCAAGCCCGTGGCAATGAGCGGCCAAATTCCCGACGGCTCGCAACCTGGAGCACCAGTGCATGTCGAACAAAGCCGAGCGCGGGACCAAGCGCACGTGCCAGAACACGGACTGCGGGTCTCGCTTCTATGATCTCAATCGCGATCCCATCACGTGCCCGATCTGCGGGACCGTCTACGAGCTTGCCGCAGCGCCGGTGGCGATGGCCGCGGCAGCACCCTCGGTGGCCGATCGGGCGGTGCGCAAACCGATGAAGAAGCCGGCCTACGCCGTCGATAGCGCCAAGCCCGAAGACGCTCCGGAGGCGGATGCCGACGACGCGCTGGCCGTCGTCGAGGGTGAGGAGGAGGATACTGCTGCCGGCGGCGACGAAGACGAGACCTTCCTCGAGGAGGAAGAGGAGGACGGCGCCGACATGAGCAATATCATCGGCGGCACGGTGGCGGAGCCCGACGAGCCGCAATGAGGCGCAGCAGGCCGGCGCGCAATCGTCAGCGCGCCTCCTTGTAGGCGGCGAGAACGGTGCGCACGGCCGTGCCCACCACGCGGCTGATCTGCTCGTCGGACGGCGCATCAGCGGCATTGAACAGCATCGGCTTGAAGGTCAGCGACAGGCACGAGTCGATGAACTGCGCCGCTACCACCTCGCTGTCGTGCGGCTTCAACACCCCCGCAGCCACCTGGCTCTCCAGATACAGCTTCAGGCTGGCGATGCCCCGCCCGGGGCCGAACTGGTAGAACCGCGACCCGATCTCGGGCATACGGTCGGCGATGGCGATGACGGTGCGCAGCGGTGAGATGCCGCCCGCGCGGCGGCACATGAACCGCACGAATTCGTTGCCGAGCCGCGTCAGGACGGCCCCTACGTCCGGGTCGCCGGCATCGAAGAAGAAGATGCGCTCGCCCTGCAGGTCGGACTGCTCTTCGACGATCGCCTCGAACAGCTCTTCCTTGCTCTTGAAGTAGACGTAGAGGGTGCCTTTCGAGACGCCGGCAGCCCGGCCGATCTCACCCATGCTGGCCGCATCGAAACCGCGCTCGAGAAAGACCTTGCAGGCGCCGTCGATGATCTGCCGCCGCTTGCGGCTTTCACCGCCGCCCTCCCTGGTCGTGGGTTGCTCGATCTGCCGCGTGTTCATCATCTCGCCCGCCGGAAGCCGTCTGTCGGGATCACAAATCATTGACTGAACGGTTCGGTCATTGACATAGGCGGCGTCGGCGCATATGTCAACGCCGCCTGACCGAACGGTTCGGTCACAGATTGGGCAGCCAGATTCAGGGGTTTCGGACATGCTGGATGATACCGAGCAGCTTGGGCAACCGATGCGGCCCGCGGTGGAGCTCAAGCAGCAGAAGCCACCCGACGCGCCTCAGTCTCCCGCCGTCGCGGCATCGGATGCCGACCGGCGCGAAACCAAAGCTGCGCCGCCACGCAACCGGACGCGCCTGCGGGTGATGGCTGCCATTGGCCTCGCCCTGCTCTTGGGCGTCGGCGGCTACTTCGGCCACTACTGGTGGACCGCCGGGCGGTTCATGGTGTCCACCGACGACGCCTACGTGGGCGTGAAGAGCGCGACCCTCTCTCCCAAGGTGTCGGGTTACCTCGCGCAGGTCGCAGTCGAGGACAACGCGCACCTCAAGGCCGGCGATGTGATCGCCCGGATCGAGGATGGCGACTACCGCTTGGCGGTGCAGACCGCCCGCGACCAGATCGCCGTCCAGCGGGCGGCCATAGAGCGACTGTCCAAGCAAGCCGTGGCGCAGGAAGCGGCCGTCGACCAGGCCAAGGCGCAGGTGGCCTCGGCCAAGGCCGGAGCGACGCGGGCCGACCTGGAGCTCAAGCGCCAGAAGGATCTGGCGACGCGCCAAGTCAACAGCCGCGCCGCCCTCGAGCAGGCCCAGGCCAGCTACGACCAAGCCGTCGCAGCCGTGCAGGCGGGCGAAGCTGCCGTCGAGGCGGCGACCGCCAATGTGGCCGTTCTCCACGCGCAGCGGGAGGAAGCTCTCCGCACCCTGCAGCAGAACCAGACCGCACTGGCCAAGGCCGAGCGCGACCTCTCCTTCACCGTCATCCGCGCGCCGTTCGACGGGGTCATCGGCAATCGCGCCATGCAGGTCGGCGACTACGTCCAGCCGACGCAGCGGCTGGCGAGCCTCGTGCCGCTCGATGCCGTCTACATCGACGCGAACTTCAAGGAGACGCAGCTCTCGCGGCTCAAGCCGGGCCAGCCCGTGAGCATCACGGTCGATGCGCTTCCCGGCCGCACGATCGAGGGCCAGGTGGCGAGCCTCGCGCCGGCCTCCGGCTCGGTCTTCTCCCTGCTGCCGCCCGATAACGCGACGGGCAACTTCACCAAGATCGTGCAGCGGCTGCCGGTGCGCATCCTGGTGCCCGCCGCCGTCGCCGGACAGGACGTCCTGCGCCCCGGCATGTCGGTGATCGTCAAGGTCAACACGAAGCCCGGTGCGCCCGCGCCGAGCCAGCAGATGAACACCGCCGCGCTCCGTACCCGGTAGCCGGATCTTTTCCAGGAGCGTCCGCCGTGGCCCAAGCCTCAGCATCTGCAAGCGCGATTCCCCTCGGGGCGGCGGGGATCGACGCCGAGGACCGCGTCGATCCGCGCCGCCTCGTGGCCTTCCTGGCCATGGTGTTCGGCATGTTCATGGCGATCCTGGACATCCAGATCGTCTCGGCCTCCCTGACCGAGATCCAGGCGGGCCTCGCGGCATCGGCCAACGAGATCACGTGGGTCCAGACGGCCTACCTCATCGCCGAGGTCGTGATGATCCCGCTGTCTGGCTACCTGTCACGGGCGATGGGCACCCGGCTGCTGTTCGCAATGTCGGCTGGCGGCTTCACGGCGGCGAGCCTGATGTGCGGTTTCTCGACCAGCATCAACGAGATGATCTTCTGGCGGGCCGTGCAGGGCTTCATCGGCGGCGGCATGATCCCGACCGTGTTCGCCACCGCTTACACGATCTTCCCGCGCTCCAAGATGGGCCTGGTTGCCCCCCTGATCGGCCTCGTCGCCACGCTCGCCCCCACCATCGGGCCGACCGTGGGCGGATATCTCACCGATGCCCTGTCCTGGCACTGGCTGTTCTTCATCAACATCGTGCCCGGCATCGCCGTCACGGTCGCCGCCGTGGCCCTCATCGACTTCGACCGGCCCGACTGGTCGCTCTTTCGCAACTTCGACTGGGTCGGGGTGCTGTCCATGGCCGGTTTCCTGGGCGCGCTCGAATACGTGCTCGAGGAAGGTCCGCGCAACGACTGGTTCGGCGACGACAGCGTGCTTCTGCTGGCCTGGGTCTCCGGCCTGTCGGCAATCGTCTTCTTCGTGCGGGTGCTGACGGCGCGTCAGCCGATCGTCGACCTGCGCGCCTTCACGGATCGCAACTTCGGCCTCGGCAGCCTGTTCTCCTTCGTCGTCGGCATCGGGCTGTACGGCCTTACCTACCTCTATCCCGTCTATCTGGCACAGATCCGCGGCTACGACGCCCTGATGATCGGCGAGACCATGTTCGTATCGGGCGTTGCCATGTTCCTGACCGCCCCCATTGCCGGGCGGCTGATGACCAAGGTCGACATGCGGCTCATGATGATCGCGGGGTTCGTGTCATTCGCGATCGGCACCTATTGGATGACCTATCTGACCAAGGATTGGGATTTCTGGGAGCTGTTCTGGCCGCAGGTGTTTCGCGGCGTCGGCCTGATGATCTCGATGATCCCCGTCAACAACATCGCGCTCGGCACCCTGGCGCCGGAGCGGGTGAAGAATGCCTCCGGCCTCTTCAACCTGATGCGCAACCTCGGCGGCGCGGTCGGCCTGGCGGCCCTCACCACCATTCTCAACGACCGCACCGACCTGCACCTGGCCCGCCTGCACGAGGCGGTCAACTGGACCCGCCAGCCGGTGCTCGAGACGCTCAACTCCATGACGCAGCGCTTCTCCTCCTTCGGCAGCGACGCGCAACTCATGGCTCTCAAGCAGCTCAACGGGATTGTGCACCGTCAGGGCGTGGTGATGGCCTTCTCCGACGTGTTCCTCGTGCTGACGGTGCTGTTCCTGGGGCTGGCGGTGCTGACCCTGGTCTTGAGGCGGCCGGTTCAGGGTGGCGCATCGGGGGGCCATTGAGCCTTTCCGGGCCGGATCGGGGACCCCGGGCGAGGACACTGGCGCGCGGGCCCATCCCCTGCCAAGATCGCGGCAGCGGAACAAATTCCAGGAGTAGTCAATGCGTTTCCAGGACCAGGGTGTGCTGGTGACGGGTGCGGCGAGCGGCATCGGCGAGAAGGTGGCCGCCGCCATGGGCCGAGAAGGCGCTGTCGTCGCCATCGCCGACCGCGATGCCAAGGGCGCCGAGCGCGTCGCCGAGGCGGTGCGCAAGGCGGGCGGGCGCGCACATGCCTTCGAGCTCGACGTCACCGACGCGAAGGCTGTGGCCGGCTTCGTCGAGCTGGCAGAGCGGCGACTCGGGCGGCTCGATGTGCTGGTCAACTCCGCCGGCGTGCGCGAGATCGTGTCGGTTCTCGAATTGTCGCTGGAGGAGTGGAACCGGGTGATGGGAGTGAACGTCACCGGCACATTCCTGTGCTCGCAGGCGTTCGCGCGGTCGGTGGTGGCCAAGGGCGGCAAGGGTGCCATCGTCAACCTGGCATCGACGCTCGGCGTGGTGGCAGCCCCGAACCGGGCCGCCTATACGGCCTCCAAGCACGCCGTCGTCGGCCTCACCAAGGAAATGGCCATGGACCTCGGCGACAAGGGCATCCGCGTCAATGCCGTCGGCCCGGGGGTCATCCGCACACCGCTGACGGAGCGCTACTTCCAGGATGCCGGGCAGGCCCAGCGCATCCGCGACGTGCACGCCATGGGGCGCTGGGGCGAGCCTGACGAGATCGCCAAGGCCATCCTGTTCCTGGCCTCGGACGAGGCGGCCACGATCAGCGGCGCGGCGCTGGTGGCCGACTTCGGTGGCCTGGCCACCTCGACCTTTCCGGGGTAGCCAAGCACTCCCGCGGACGTGGGAGGACGCACCTCACCCTGACTTCCCGATGCCACGGCGCGGCGGGGAGCGGGGAACGAGGACCCGGAGGGGGCAAG
>DATFCC010000336.1:0-3281 GCA_035253505.1 Hyphomicrobiaceae bacterium | reverse complement strand
TCGGGATTGCCACTGGAGAAGGTTTCCCCGAGTTTGGGCAGTTCTGCACCCGGGGTTTCCCCCGGGGCACTCAAGTCGTATCTCAAGTCCGTTGCGTCTACCGGTTTCGCCACGCCCGCGTGACCCGCTTTCTATATCCTCCCGGGCCATGGCATGGAAAGGAGAGCCGTATGAGCGCCATCACCGGCTATCACGCCCACGTCTATTTCGATGCCGCAGATCGCGACAAGGCCGAGCGCCTTTGCGCGGAGGCGGGGCGCCTGTTCGCCGTCACGGTCGGGCGCATGCACGACAAGCCGGTCGGCCCGCATCCGCGCGGAAGCTGCCAGCTCGCCTTCGGCAGCGACGAGTTCGGCGCGGTGATCCCGTGGCTGGTTGCAAACCGCGGCGGGCTCACTGTGTTCGCTCACGCCATGTCGGGCGACGCCCTCAAGGACCACACCGACCACGTCGTATGGCTCGGGCCGTCCGAGAAGCTGAAGCTTTCGGCGCTATCCTAGACGCCGCCCCAGTAGTGCGAGCGATGGGCGGGTCACGGGTCATGCGCGCGGCGACTGCTGCCGCTGCTGGACGGAGGTCGCGGCCAGCCCCAGCAAGGCGACGAGCACGACCGCCAGTTGCGCGGCCAATGCCTCCCAGGTCGGATTGAGGCCGAGCGCGGTGAGCCAGTCCGCGCCGGGCGCCATGTCATAGGGCACCAGCGCCTGCTCCTGGAACTCCTGCAGGCCCTCGCCGACGAACTTGAGGCCCATCAGGAACAGGAACGCGGACGTGAACAGGAACACGGCACGCAGCGGCAGCCGGCGCGTGGTGCTGACGACAACCCACAGCAGCAACGCCAGTATGGCGAATGCGGCGACGATGCCGGATAGCAGCGGAGCGGTCCAGCCGCCGCTGCTTTTGGCGAGCACATGAAGGAACAGCACCGTCTCTCCGCCCTCGCGCAGCACGGCGAGAAACGCGAGCAAACCCACGACGTAGGAAGATCGCGCCGCCACGGCCTTGTCGGTCTGGGTGCGCAGGTAGGCCTGCCAGGCCTTCGGGTCCTGCTTCAGGAACAGCCAGCCGCTGACATAGAACAGCAAGCCGGCGGCAAGGAAGATGATGACGCCTTCGAAGATGTCGTTGTGCACGCCGTTGTAGAACTGTTCGAAGATCCAGGCGGCGCCGATGCTGGCGACAAGCGCGGCGCCGGCACCGAGCCAGAGGGCGCCCAGCCGGTCGCGCGCGCCTTCGCGGCTCAGATAGGCGGCCAGAGCGGCCAGCACGAGGATGGCCTCCAGGCCCTCGCGCACGAGCACCGTCGCGGCTTCGAGGAAGGTCGCATTCATCGCAGGCTCCTCAGGCGGCGTTGGGCACACAGCCACGCGGAGCAAGCGCCGCCGGTGGCCCTGCAGCTTAGTTATTCTAGACTTATCGAGTCAAGATTGACCGAGCGGATCGCGGGATCGTGAGCGGCGGACACCCCCGAGGGTCGAACGGGCGCTGCGCCATCTCAGGGCGAGGACCCAGGCAGAGCGGGCGCAGGAGGTGCGTCCGGTGCTGCCGGCGCACCGCTCGCGTCCTCCAGCCCCACCAGCGCGATCTTGAGATATCCCGCTCCGCGCAGCAGGTTCATGACGCCCATCAGCGCCCCATACGGCACCGTCTTGTCGGCGCGGAGAAAGATGCGCTTCTGCTTGTCGCCACCGGTTGCCGCATCGATGGCCCCGGCGAGGGCGCCGGACCCGATGGGGTCGTTCCCGAGCGCCAGGGACAGGTCGGGCTTGATCGTCAGGAATACCGGCTTGTCGGGTCTCGGCTGCGTCTTGGCGGTCGAGACCGGAAGGTCCACCGCCACATCCACGGTCGACAGCGGCGCCGCCACCATGAAAATAATGAGCAGCACCAGCATCACGTCGATGAACGGAGTGACGTTGATCTCGTGCAGCTCCGAGCCGTCGTCATCGCCGCTGTCGATGCGGGCTGCCATGCCTCACTCGGCCGCTTTCGGGTAGCGGATCTGCAGCTCGGCACGGTCGAGATCGCGCGAGACGAAGCGCAGAACCTCCGTGGAGGCATCGCCGACAGTGGCGCGGTAGCGCGCGATGGAGCGCGTGAACTGGTTGTAGATGATGACGGCCGGTATGGCGGCGAACAGGCCGATGGCGGTGGCGAGCAGGGCTTCCGCGATGCCGGGCGCGACCACGGCGAGATTGGTGGTTTGCGCCTTGGAGATGCCGATGAAACTGTTCATGATGCCCCACACGGTGCCGAACAGCCCGACAAACGGCGCCGTGGCGCCGATGGTCGCCAGCACGCCCGTGCCCTTGTTCATGCTGCGGCCGGCAGCCACCTCCAGCCGCGCCAGCCGCATGGCGATGCGCTCCTTGATGCCTGCCTTGTCCGCGAGGTCGGCGGAAAGCTGCAGCTCGGTCATGGCGGCATCGAACAGCAGCGGCAGAACGCCCCGCCGGTTGGCGATCTGGGCCCTGGCACCGGAGAGCGAGCGCTCGGCGCTGATGGCTTCCAGCCCCCGGCTGAGCCGACGCTGGGCCAGCAGCAGCTCCATGTTCTTTGCCAGCCACACCGTCCACGTCACGACCGAGGCGAACACCAGCCCCACCATGATCGCCTGCACGAGGATGTCGGCCGACATGAACATCGACCAGGGCGACAGATCGCGCGGCAGATTGGCGCTGCCAATGCTCGGCAGTGATGATCCGGCAGGCGCGGCGGCGACCGGTGACGGGGCGGCGGCGCCGGGTGACACGGGAGATGACGGCACTGCCGCGGGAGGCGCGGCCGCAGGCGTCTCGGCAGGGGTTACCGATGCGGGCTCGTTCTGTGGCGGCGATGGGCTCTGGCCGAACGCAGGGGCCGGCCCTGCGATGAGAGCGGCGAGAGCCAGTTGCCGGAGGAGGGCGATAAAGCGCACGGGAAGACCGATGACCGTTGAGCCGCCCGCCCCATGCGCGCGCTTCGGGCCAGCATTGCGGCGGAAACCGCTCGGAGGACAGTCGGCCGCAGGCTCAGCCCCAGACTGCAACCGCCGAGCGCCCAGATAGCGGCGGGAGAAGGGGCGCGCCTTTTCCGGCTGGCCTGGACTGCCGATCGACAACCGCATTCTCCACCGTAGCAGTGAGGGCCCCCAAGCAGACGGCGCGCCCGGGAGCCCAGCATCAGGATCAGGGGATGTGCTGATCGGCGCCACCATTCAATACTTGAAAGTCATCGTCAAGTATCCGCCGTCAGCCCAGCCTTGCATTCACCGCTGCCAACGGCCGGCTACCCCGCAGTGT
>DATFCC010000335.1:0-4295 GCA_035253505.1 Hyphomicrobiaceae bacterium | reverse complement strand
GGACGCCGCCGCCCCATCGACCGTCGTGTTCTCCTGGATGACGACCGCGTCTGCGCCGCGCGGAAGCGCCGCGCCCGTGAAGATGCGCACCGCCTGCCCGGGGCCGACCGATCCATCGAACGGGTGGCCGGCCGCGGCCTCCCCGATCACCGAAAGCGTTGCCGGAAGTCGCGCGACGTCGGCCGCACGCACGGCGTAGCCATCCATCGCGGAGGCATCGAACGGCGGCTGGGTCAGGAGCGCGGCCAGCGGCTCGGCCAGCGTGCGCCGGTGCGCCTCCTCGATGGGAATGGTCTCCGCCGCCGTCGGCCTGACATCGGCCAGAATGCGCTGCAGCGCCTGCGCGACGGTCAGGGCCGCGGTCATCGCCTACTCCACGGCCCGGTAGGTGCCCGAACGCCCGCCGGTCTTCTCGAGCAGGCGGACGCCGCCGATGGTCATGGCCTTGTCGGCCGCCTTCAGCATGTCATAGAGCGTCAGGCAGGCGACGGACACGGCCGTGAGCGCCTCCATCTCGACGCCCGTCTGGCCGGACACTTTCACCTCGGCCGTCACGCGCACGCCCGCCGGCTTGCGCGACGGCGCGAAGGAGACGCTGGCCTTGGTGATCGCCAGCGGATGGCAGAGCGGGATCAGCTCATGCGTCTTCTTTGCGGCCATGATGCCGGCGATGCGCGCAGCGGCCAGCACGTCGCCCTTCCTGGCTTCGCCCTCCTCGATCAACGCCAGCGTCGCCGGTGCCATGCTGACGAATCCCTCCGCGCGCGCGGTGCGCTCGGTCGCGGCCTTGGCGGAGACGTCGACCATGCGCGCCTCCCCCTTCTCGTCGAGGTGCGAGAGCTTGCTCATGGGCGCCGCCTCCCGATGAGGCCAAGCAAGGGGTCAGGCCCCTCGCCCCGGACAATGATGACGAAGGGAAGCGGTCGCGCGAGGGGTCTGACCTCTTGAACACGCACCGTGTCGGATCTGCGCCTGGCGCCCCCCAACCCATAGCGTGCGAGGCGCATCACGCGGCCTCCGCCCCGAGCAACGCGCGCGTTGCCGCCGCGACGTCGGCCTGCCGCATCAAGCTCTCGCCAACCAGGAAGGCGTGCACGTCCACCTTCGCCAGCCGCTGCAGATCGGCATGGCCGGCAATGCCGCTCTCGGCAATGACGATGCGGTCCTTCGGCACCCGGTGGGCGAGGCGCTCGGTCGTCTCCAGCGTCGTCTCGAACGTCTTGAGGTCGCGGTTGTTGATGCCGATGAGGCGGCAATCGAGGTAGAGGGCCCGATCGAGCTCGCTCTTGTCATGCACCTCGGCGATGGCGTCCATCTCCCAGGCCTTGGCGTACGCGCACAGCGTGGTCGCCGTCACGTCGTCGACCGCCGCCATGATGATCAGGATGCAGTCGGCGCCCAGCGCGCGCGCCTCCGCCACCTGGTAGCGGTCGAGCATGAAGTCCTTGCGCAGCACGGGAAGCTGGGCGGCCGCACGCGCGCGCGTCAGATGTTCGGGCGCACCCTGGAAGGAAGGGCCGTCGGTGAGCACGGAAAGACAGGTCGCGCCACCCGCCGCATAGGCCTCAGCCAGCGCCTGCGGCTCGAAGTCGGCACGGATCAATCCCTTCGACGGGCTCGCCTTCTTGATCTCGGCGATCAAGGCCGGCTGCCGGGCAGCGATCCGGCTGCGCAGGGCGGCGGCGAAACGGCGCACGGCAGGAGCCCTATGGGCGGACGCCTCCACCTCCGCCAGCGGCCGCCTGTCCATGGCGTCGGCGATCTCGCGGCGCTTGTAGGCGGTGATCTTCTCGAGGATGTCTGCCATGGGTGCAGTCTACGCCGCCCGCGGCGTGCTTGCCAGCCACGGCCCCGGGCGCCGGCGCTGCCAAACGCTCAACGAAGGGGTTTGGTCAACAACACCCAGGCGGCCCCGGGCGTGACCCAATCCTCCTTGACCTTGGCCCGCTGTGCGGTCTCGCGGTAGCCGCAGCGCTCATAGAGGCGGCGCGCACCGACATTCGCATCGGAGACGATGATGCTGAGGCCGCCGCGCGCGCTGGACCTCGCCAGGTCCTCGGCAAGCCCGAGCAGAGCCGTGCCGCACCCAAGGCCCCTGAATTCCGGGTAGGCCGCCAGGACGTTCACGTACCAGGTTGCAGGTGCCAGGTTCTCCAGCTCCTGCAGCGGCACGAACATCGGCGGCATCGTGTCGGCGATGGGTTCCGGCTGGTCGGGAAGCGGATAGCCGATGAGGCCTGCGGCAGCGCGCCCATCCTTCTCCATGATGACGGCGTTGCGATAGGAGAAGGCGCCCGCCTCGCGCGTGGCACGCTCGCGCCCCACGGCCCAGGCATCGCCGCCCGGCCCCGCCGCACGCCTCCACAGATGCAGCGCCAGGCCCTCGCTGGCGAAGTGCGCGAAGTCGGCGAGGGCCTGGGCATCGTCGCGAGTGGCTTGGCGAAACGGTGCTGTCAATCTCATGGGATCTGCCCCGCGCACGCACGCCTTCCGGCGCCGCCTCGCCATGCAAATGCACGCGTTGTCACGCACGCGCCGGCAAGGCTACCCTGAAACGCTGCGGGGCTGCAAAGGCCCGGGCGGGCAGGGGATCACGCGGGATGAGCAGCAAGGCCGGTATCGTGACATACCGGGGCGCGGTCTACGCCACCCATTGCGACCACATCGGCCACATGAACATCGCCTCCTACGGCGCCAAGTTCGACGAGGCCAACTGGGTGCTCTTCTGCCGGATCGGGCTGACGCCCACCTATCTGCGCGGCGAGCGCTACGGCATGGCCGGCGTCCAGCAGAACATCACCTACACGCAGGAGCTGTTTGCCGGCGATGTGATCGAGGTGCGCTCGCAGGTGCTGGAGGTGACGGAGAGGCGTCTGCGCGTGCGCCACGAGATGCGCAACATCGAGACCGGCGCCGTGGCGGCGGTGAGCGAGATCACCGCAGTTCATCTCGACAAGCAGGCGCACAAGTCGTGCGCGCTGCCGGCGGAGGTCCATGCCGCGGCCTCTGCCCTGCTGGCGGCGGGCGCGTAGCATGCTGGGACCGGCCGCGCTCGGCATCATTGCCGTCTGCGTCCTCGCCACCTCGTTCATATCCGGCATCTTCGGCATGGCCGGCGGGCTCATGCTGCTCGGCGTGCTCCTGCTGTTCATGGACGTCGCACCGGCCATGGTGCTGTTCGGCGTCATCCAGACGTCGTCGAACGCGTGGCGCTCGGCGCTGTGGTGGCGGCACGTCTCGTGGTCGATCGTTTGGCGGTTCCTGGTCGGCTCGACGGCCATCTTCCTCGCCATGCGCACCGTCGCCCTGCTGCCGAGCAAGGCCACGCTCTATCTGACGCTCGGGCTCCTGCCCTTCACCGCCTACCTGCTGCCCAAGCAATGGGACCCCGACATCACGCGACCCGGCATGCCCTATCTCGCGGGCGCCATCATCATCGTGCTGCAGCTCCTGGCGGGCGCCGCCGGCCACATCCTCGACGTGTTCTTCCAGCGCAGCAACCTCGACCGCAAGACCATCGTCGGCACCAAGGCCGTGACGCAGGTCACCGGGCACCTCTACCGCATCGCCTACTTCGGCACGTTCGATGCGGCCATCGACGCCACCGTGCCGTGGTGGGCCTACGTGGCGGGCATCGGCCTGGCAATGGCGGGCACGTCGCTGGCCGCGACCGTGCTCCTGCGCATGAGCGACGCGGGCTTCCGCGCCTGGAGCCGGCGCGTCACGATCGCCGTCAGCACCGTCTATCTGCTGCGCGGATTGTGGCTGGTGGCCATGCCGTGAGCATCTCCTCCCCTGCCGCACGTTGCGGCGGGGGAGGAGGAGCAACGCCCTCTATGGCCTTCTTGCTCAGCCGCCGGAGTTCAGCGACACGAAGCGGTAGCCGATGTCGACGTGGATGTGGCTCATGCCGGCGTAGGTCATGATGCCGCCCGTCTTGTGGTTGGCGATCAGCCAGCGCACCACCTCGCCCTTGCGCTTGCCGGCGTTGAAGTCGATCGCCTCGCCGGTGGCATGCTTGGAAATGCGGCCCGATCCGGCGATGCGCGCACCCGGCCGGCAGGTGGAGATGATCTGCATCGGCCCGAACTGCGCCTCGATGCGCTCGAGCAGCGCGCGCGCCGCGGGCCTGAGACAGGCGCGGCCATCCCGGCGCGCCTGCTTGGGCGGCACCGGCTTGGCGAGGTCCGGGGGTACGATCGCCCGCATCTCGAGGTTGGGTGCGGCCGGCGGCGGCGGCGGCGCGGGGAGCGCAGGGATGGCCTGCGGGAGCGCCGCCAACTGCTGCGGCTTGG
>DATFCC010000334.1:0-2735 GCA_035253505.1 Hyphomicrobiaceae bacterium | reverse complement strand
TGCGGTGTTTGCCGCCCGCGGCTTCGAGGCGGCGCGGCTCGAGGATGTGGCGCAGCGGGCGGGCGTGGCAAAAGGCACGCTCTACCTCTACTTCCGCGACAAGGAGGCCCTCTTCGAAGCGCTGGTGCGCAATGCGGTCGCGCCGCTGCTCGAGCACATGCGCAAGCTGGCGGCTGCCCCAGACGTTCCGCCCCTGGAAGCCATAGAGACCTTCTTCACCCTCTTCGAGAAGGAGGTGCTGGGCACGCAGCGCAAGCTGCTCTTGCGCCTCATCATGACCGAGGGACCGCGCTTTCCGGCCATCGCCGAGTTCTACTATCGCGAGGTCGTGTCGCATGGCTTGGCCATGATGCGCGGGCTGGCGGGGCGCGCTGCCGCCGAAGGCACCTTCGCCACCGACGGCCCGGCGCGCTACCCGCAGCTCATCGTCGCGCCGCTGCTGATGGCTGTGCTGTGGGACGGGCTGTTTGCCCGGTTGCAGCCGCTCGACGTTACGGAACTGCTCCGTGCCCATCGCCAGGTGCTCGCGGGCAAGCCTCGGAAACTTGCATCATGACCGACAAGCCGAACATCACCCGCCACCGGATCCTGGCCGCAGCCGGCATCGCGGCCGCAGCAGCCGTCGCGGTGGCCGCCTACCTCTACCTGCGCGGCGACAGCGCGCCGCGGACCTTCGAGGGATGGATCGAGGCGTACTTCATCTTCGTCGGCCCCGACGAGATGGGGCGCGTCGAGACCCTTTCGGTGCGGGAGGGCGACCAGGTCAAGGCCGGAGACCCGCTGTTCTCTCTGGATGCCGACCTGCAGCGCGCCGCGGTGGCGGAGAACGAGGCTGCGGTCGCCAACGCCAAGATCACCTTCGAGCGCGCCAAGGAGCTGCTCAAGAAGGCCGTCGGCTCCCAGAAAGTGTTCGACGACGCCGAATCCGCCCTGCGGACGGCAGAGGCCCGTCTCAACTCGGCCCGCACGCGGCTCGAGCGGCGCAAGCTCGCAAGCTCGGTGGAAGGCACGGTGCAGGAAATCTACTTCCGCGTCGGCGAGATGGTGCCGGCCGGCAGGCCGATCGTGTCCCTGCTGCCGCCGGCAAACGTGCGCGTGCGCTTCTTCGTCCCGCAATCGGTGCTGCCGACCGTCAAGGTCGGCGAGCGCGTGGCCATCAGTTGCGACGGCTGCGGCCAGAACCTCTTCGCGCGCGTCAACTTCGTGTCGGCGCAGGCCGAGTTCACGCCGCCTGTCATCTACAGCCAGGAGGAGCGCTCCCGGCTCGTCTTCCGTATCGAGGCAATCCCGGAGAAACCCGCCGACGTCCGGGTCGGGCAGCCGGTATCGATAGCCCTCCAGCCGGCCGCAGGAGAGAGCCATGCCCGCCGCTGACACGAGGAACGGGGACATTGCCGTCGAGGTCGAAGGCCTCACCAAGTCGTTCGGCAGCAAGGTCGTCGTGCGCGACCTGACCATGCGCGTGCGGCGCGGGCAGATCTACGGCTTCCTCGGCCCCAACGGCTCGGGCAAGACCACCACGCTGCGCATGCTGTGCGGCCTCCTCACGCCCGATAGCGGGCGCGGCACGGCGCTCGGCTACGACATCCGCACCGAGAACGAGGAGATCAAGCGCCACGTCGGATACATGACGCAGCGCTTCAGCCTGTATCAGGACCTGTCGATCCTGGAGAACCTCGAGTTCGTCGCGCGCGTCTACGGGCTCGACGATCCTGGCGGGAAGGCGCGCGCCGCCATCGATCGCCTCGGTCTCGCCGGGCGCGAGCAGCAGCTCGCCGGCGAGCTGTCCGGTGGCTGGAAACAGCGCCTGGCCCTCGGCGCCTGCATCCTGCCGAAACCCGACCTGCTGCTGCTCGACGAGCCGACGGCCGGCGTCGATCCCAAGGCTCGGCGCGAGTTCTGGGGCGAGATCCACAAGCTCGCTGCCGAGGGCATGACCGTGCTCGTTTCCACCCACTACATGGACGAGGCGGAGCGCTGTCACGAGATCGCCTATATCGCCTATGGCGTGCTGCTGGCGCAGGGCACCATCGATGACGTGATCGGCCAAGCCGGCCTGCGCACCTATACGGTCAGCGGCCCCGACCTCCAGTCTCTCGCCGAGAAGCTCCTGGGTGTGCCCGGCATCGACATGGTGGCCCCGTTCGGCAACAGCCTGCACGTGGCCGGGCGCGATGCCGGTGCGCTCGAGAAGGCGGTCGCACAGTTCCGCGATCGGCCGGGCCTGCATTGGAGCGTATCGCAACCGTCCCTGGAGGACGTGTTCATCAGCCTCATGAGCCAGTCGCGGGACAACTTCCAATGATCGCGCTTGGACCCTTTGCTCGCTCGCAGGCGCTGGCGCGTACACTCGCCATGCTGATCAAGGAGTTCGTTCAGCTCCGCCGCGACCGGCTCACCTTCAGCACCATGATCTTCATTCCGGTCGTGCAGCTCCTGCTGTTCGGCTACGCCATCAACACGACGCCGCGCCATCTGCCCACCGCCGTGCTGGTGCACGAGGACAACGACCTGACGCGCTCCGTCCTGGCTGCGCTGAAGAACACCTCATATTTCGCCCTCACGCGGGTCGCCCGCTCGGAAGCCGAGATGGATCACTGGATGCGCTCGGGCGCGGTGCTGTTCGGTGTCGAGATCCCGGCCGGTTTCGAGCGAGGCGTCCGCCGCGGCGACCGGCCGGCGCTGCTGGTCGCCGCGGATGCCAGCGATCCGGTGGCGGCGGGGACCGCGCTCGG
>DATFCC010000333.1:0-9945 GCA_035253505.1 Hyphomicrobiaceae bacterium | reverse complement strand
CCTCGTCGGCCGTCGCTGCGGCGGCTTCCACGGTCGGGGCGGCGGGAGCCGGCGCAACGGCGCGCAGGGGGACGACGTTGTGTGCTGCCGCCGGCGCGGCCACGACCTCCGCCGCCGGCGCGTGCTCGGGTGGCGAGGCGGCTGCGGCTTTCTGCATGGGCGCCGTGAAGGGAAACAGCTCCGACACGGCTGGCCGCGGTGCGCGCGCGGCCAGCACCTCGGCCGCGTGCAGATCGCGCACCGTGCGATCGTCCTCGGTGAGGTTCGCTTCCACCGTGCCCGTCGCCAGCAGCTCGTCGTACATGCGCTCGACGAGCCGGCGCTCCTCCCTGTCGGCGATGCGGCGCACGATGAGCTTGATGGGAACCTCGCCGATCGCCGCGAGTGTGGCGGCAGCAAGCGGAACGCTCGGCGCATGCACGTTGGCCTCGGCGATGGCGCGATCGAGCACGGCCGCGTAACTGATGGCCGCGTAGCGGATGAGCTCGGCGATCAGCCGGCGCGCCACGGCGTCGAGGCCCGCCGGCGGATCGATCACACCGCGCTGAAAGTCGTAATGGGCGATCAGCTTCTCGTAGCTGCGGTTGGAGCGGTCTGCGTTCCGGCATACGAGCTCGGCCAGCCAGTTGGGCCCCGGTGGCAGCTCGACCGCCATATCGACGAACTCGGCCTCGCCCTGCCTGGCGAGCGCGTCATAGCTCTTCGAGATGCTCCACTCGCACGCCCGGTGGATGTTGTTCTCGGCCTCCGACTGGGCTGTGTGGAAGGGGTGCAACGGGTCGGTGTAGTAGTGGCTGAGCACGCCCGCCGCATGCACCGCGCGCGCCCAATCCTGACCGGCGAGCGCTTCGACCACCTGCTGATACCAGCTTCGCACCTTGTCCGGGGCCCCGCCCCAGTAGCCGTCGCGCGTGTGCAGGACGTGGTTCTTGAAGTCCTTGAACTGGGAGTCGGGTGCCTTGGAGCCTGCCAGGTACGTCTTGGCGTGCGCCAGGAAGAGACGCTGCCACAGCTCCGCCTCGGCGCCTGTCAGATGCCGCAGCGCATCGAGCGCCAGCTTGTGATGCGTGCCGTTCGCATGGGCGGCATAGACGACAGTGAAGAGGAGATGCATGGGCGCTTGCGATTCCGGGAAAGGTCGAGCCAAACGCAACGCAGATGCCGCCCCACGATAGGCCGAGTCGGGAGGCGGGCGGGTGCGGATATCCCCAGCCTTTGCGTGGAACCCGCCAGCACGGGATTGGAGCAAGCTTTCGCGTTCGACGCTGATCGGCAAGACACCAAAACCGTTCAGCGCGGCACGCTTCGCGGCGGCTGCGCAAACAGCGTGAAATGGTGGGCCGGCCGCGTGAACCCCAGGAACGTCGGCGTGAAGGACTGCTCGAGACGAACGGCATCGCCGCCCACGAGCCGGGCGACCATGTCGATGCACCAAGGGTCAAGGTTGCGGCAGATGAACAGGACACCTTCCAGGCGCCGGGCCTCGTCCGCGCTCATGCGCCTCTGGCTGCCGAAGAAGCTCGCCAGCAGCAAGTAAGACGGCGCATCGGCGCTGTAGAACGTCACGGCCTTGGCCACATCCTCGGAGCCCGAAACGAAGCGCAAGCGCCGGCCGAAGCGCGCGTGCCAGAGCTCTGTCGCATAGGCAGCGACCTCCTGGCGTGGCTCCAACCATCCGGCCCGGCTGGTGTGCCAGGAGATGACGCCGATGACCGGCGCGGCGAGGAGAACCATCGCCCAGACCGCGGCCACGATCACCGCCAGGCGGCGAACGTGCAAAACGCTGACATCGGTGCGCGCAGCCGCCAGAAAAGCCAACGGCAGAGCGAAGAAGACCGGAAGCAGGTAGGAGGCGATCACGCGCACGTTGCCGAACGCGTAGGCCGCCATGGAGAGCAGGAACGGCCCCGCTGCAAGGCACGCGACCCATGCGATGCCGGGCTCACGGCATCCGGCCAGCGCACGGCCGAGCATCACGGGAAACTGTCCCCCGAACACCACCGCGAAAGCCGCCACCGCGAGACCGACAGATGCGACCGCGCGCAAGGCGCCGTCCGCCGTATCCCGCAGGGCCTCGCCGGCACCATACGAGGCCTTCGAAGCCGCGTACTCGATGGCGCTAAAACCGTCGGCGTAAAGCCACCATAGGTGGGGGCCGATCGCGACGAGGCCGACGGCGGCCGCGACATAAGGGGCCACCGACAGGAAATAGCGCCGCCGATCAGGATGCAGCAGGGCGACGCAAAGGAACGTGCCCAGGAGCACGACGGAATAGTACTTCGTCAGCAGCGCCGCGGCGGCGGCCAGCCCGGCTGCGGCGGACGACCAGGCGGTGCGGGTTTGCAGGGACCGCACGAAGAAATAGGTGGCCCACGGCCAGAGGCTCAGCAGCGGCGCGTTGGCGTTGTACTTCAGCGCAGACAGCGTGAACGATGGCGTGAGCGCCAAGGCCAGCACCGCCGCCCAGGCGCCGGGGCGGTCCACAACCAGCCTGGATACCGCCCACACACCCGCCAGCCCCGCAGCACCATTGAGCGCCGCCAGCAGATAGAACGCCCAATGCGCTCGTGGCATGAAGGCAAACCACCCACCCGCCAGCCACGCCGCGAACGGAGGGTGCTTGTTGTAGCCGAGCTGGAACTCCTTGCCCCAGGCCCACATCTCGGTGATGTCGGAGTGGAGCGGACCCCAACCCTGAGCCAGCGCCGCGTAGCCGGCCAGGAAAGCCACGTAGGCGGCGAGGAACGGCAGCAGCCCTCGCAGCGAGGTGGGGGGGCGCGCGACTTCATCCACCCAAGCCGGGATGCGCCGTAAGAGAGGCAGCGCGGCAAGCGTGGCGAAGGATCGTTCGATGGCGCCGGATTGCCGCTCCGAACTTGCCACTCACGCCCCCAGCGCGCCCCCGTCCAGGCTCAGCGCTTGCCGCGCGCACCCTTCCGGGCGTCGCCCCCGGTCTCCTCGGCGGATAGGTCCTCGGGGCCCGCCTCCGCGTCGGCGGCCTCGTCTCCCTCGGGTAGCGCCTGCAGCATTTTGTCGACGATGAGACCGGCGTTCTGCCGTACGGACTTCTCGATCTCCGCGCCGACCTTCGGATGCTCCTTGAGGAAGGCCTTGGTGTTTTCGCGCCCCTGGCCGATGCGCTCGCCGTTGAAGGAGAACCAGGCACCCGACTTCTCGATGATGCCGGCCTTGACGCCGAGGTCGACGAGCTCGCCGGTCTTGGAGATGCCCTCTCCGTACATGATGTCGAATTCGACCTGCTTGAAGGGCGGGGCCACCTTGTTCTTGACGACCTTGACGCGGGTCTGGTTGCCGACCACCTCGTCGCGCTCCTTGATCTGGCCGATGCGTCGGATGTCGATGCGCACCGAGGCATAGAACTTGAGCGCATTGCCGCCGGTGGTCGTCTCGGGGTTGCCGAACATGATGCCGATCTTCATGCGGATCTGATTGATGAAGATCACCATGCACTTCGACTTGGAGATCGAGGCCGTCAGCTTGCGCAGCGCCTTGCTCATCAGGCGCGCCTGCATGCCGGGCTGCATGTCGCCCATTTCCCCTTCCAGCTCGGCCTTGGGGGTGAGGGCGGCCACCGAATCCACCACCAGCACATCGACCGCGCCGGAGCGCACCAGCGTGTCGGCGATCTCCAGCGCCTGCTCGCCGTCGTCGGGCTGCGATATCAGCAGGTCTTCGACCTTGACGCCGAGCTTGCGGGCATAGACCGGGTCGAGCGCGTGCTCGGCATCGACGAAAGCACAGATGCCACCCTTCTTCTGGGCCTCGGCCAGCACGGAGAGTGAAAGCGTCGTCTTGCCGGACGACTCCGGCCCGTAGATCTCGATCACGCGCCCGCGCGGCAGCCCGCCGATGCCGAGGGCGATGTCCAGGCCCAGGGAGCCCGTGGAAATGGCCTCGACCTCGATGCGGCGGTCGTTGGCACCAAGCCGCATGATCGAGCCCTTGCCGAAGTTCTTGTCGATCTGGTCGAGCGCGGCCTGCAGCGCCTTCTGCTTGTCCATGCTTCCCCCCTCGACCACCCGCAGCGACGGCTTTTCCATCGGAAAATCCTTATTTCATGAGTTGCACATGGAAGCAAAACGCGACTCGTGACTGTCCTCAATGTACTTGTTTTGTTCTCATCGAGCAAGCACCCTGTGCGCAAAGAAAATGGCGCCTCGACGGGGGGCGAGGCGCCAAGGGGCGCGCGGGTCGCTGGGGGAAACGGCGAGGGGCGCGCCTTGCCCGCCCGGGGGGACCAGACGGTAGGGAGACAATAGCCGCGCCTCCCCCCGCGAGCTGTTCCACAAGGAACAGGGGCGCGGGACGGGCGAGCCGACCGCCAATCGTCGGCCCCGGGGCAGCCGTCAGCTCGCGAGCTGCTCTTTCACCTTGGCCGCGAGCTGCGGCAGCGTGAAGGGCTTGGGCAGGAAGCTATAGGCCTCCTTCTCGTCCAGGCTGCGTTTGAAGGCATCGTCGGGATAGCCCGATACGAAAATGAACTTGAGGCCGGGGTTGGTCTTGCGCAGCTCCTTGAGCAGCGTCGGCCCATCCATTTCCGGCATGATCACGTCGCTCACCACGATGTCGACCCTGCCTTTCTCGCGCTCCATCACCTCCATCGCCTCCACGCCGGTGCCGGCCTCCAGCACCTCGTAACCCTGGCGGGCGAGGGCGCGCGCCGCGAAGTTGCGCACGGCGTCCTCGTCCTCGACCAGCAGCACGCGGCCCGAGCCGGTCAGATCGCGCGTGCCTTCCTTCCTCTTCTCCGCCGCCCGCTCCTTCGCCTGCAGCTCCTCGTGGTCGACGATGTGCCGCGGCAGGTAGACGCGGAAAGTCGTGCCCCTGCCGGGTGTGCTGTCGGCGAACACGTAGCCGCCAGTCTGCTTGACGATGCCGTAGACGGTGGAGAGGCCGAGCCCCGTGCCCTTGCCGATGTCCTTGGTGGTAAAGAACGGCTCGAAGATCTTGCCGATGACGTCGGGCTCGATGCCGACGCCCGTATCCTCGACCTCGACCATCACGTACTCGCCGGCGGCCATCGCCTGCTCGCCGAGCTTTATGCTCTCCCGCTCGCTGACATTGCGCGTGCGGATCGTCAGCGAGCCGCCGTCGGGCATCGCATCCTTGGCATTGACGGCGAGGTTGACGATGACATTGTCGAACTGCGACCGGTCGGCCTTGATGTGCCACAGGTCGCGACCGGGCTGGATCTTCAGCTCGATCTTCTCGCCCAGCGATCGGTTGAGCAGGGGCGCCAGGTCGGTGAGGATCTCGCCCAGCTCCAGCACCTCGGGCTGCAGCGTCTGGCGGCGCGAGAAGGCGAGCAGCTGCCGCACCAGGCCCGCGGCGCGGTTGGCGCTGCTCTTGATGTTCATGATGTCGCGATAGGCCGGATCGGTCTGCCGGTGGGTCTGCAGCAGCAGATCGGAGAAGCCGATGATGGCGGTGAGCACGTTGTTGAAGTCGTGCGCGACCCCGCCCGCAAGCTTGCCCACGGCCTCCATCTTGTGGCTTTGCGCGAATTTCAGCTCCAGCGCCTTCTGCTCGGTGGCGTCGATGGAATAAAGCACCGCGCCCTCGCGCGCCCGGGCACCGCCGCCCAGCGCACTGACATAGATGCGCCGCGCCAGCTCGCGCTGCGGACCGAAGAAGACCTCGATGGGTGCGCCGCTGGTGCGCCCCGCCGCCGCCCGTTCGATGGCCTTGGCGAGCTCGAGCGCGGCCTGCTCCTCGCCATCGGGAACGATGCTGGAAACGGTCGCGGGCACACCGCGGCCCTCGACGGCGAACATGCGCATGAAAGCGGTGTTGGAGGTGAGGATGCGTCCCTGGGTGTCGACGGTGGCAATGCCGAACGGCGCCGACTGAAACATGCGCGTCAGGCGCATCTCGGCATGGGCTTGGGCCTCGGCGCGACCCAACTCTTCGCTGCGATCGACCACGAGCACCGACAGGGCGCCACGCGGCCCGCGCGGTCGGCACAGAAGCTGGGCAGGAAACGTGCGCCCATCCTCACGCAGCAGATCGACGTCGAGCCTCGTCGTGCGGCCCTGGGGGCCGCGCGCCACGGCCCGGATCACCTCGGCGCCGTCGGCGGGCACGATATCGAGCAGGGTCAACGTGCGGCCGTGATCCATGCGCAGGCGCAGCCACTGCTGCAGTGTCGCGTTGAGATGCGAGATGCGGCCATCGGGCGCCACGGCAAACAGGCCCTGCGGCAGGCTGTCATAGAACCCCTTGGTCGCCTCGAGCCCGCTCACGGCCTCGATCTCGCGCGTGCGCTCGAAGGTGACGTCGCTCACCTGCCAAAGGGTCAACCGCCGCGCCTCGCCCCCATCCTTTCGCGGCGCGAGAAAGGGCCGCACCCCGATCCGCAGCCAGCGGCCACCGCGCACGGCCGCGGGCCCCGAGCGGATGCAGAACTCCTCATCGCGCGCCTCCGCGCGCTCGGCCGCGCGATTGAGGCGGAAGAAGGACTGCGCCGAATCCGGCTCGCCCGACAGCAACTCCTCCAGCGTCGCCGTACCGCCAGCGCGCCGGCCGGCGAGACGGTGAAGGGCCCGGTTGCGATAGACGATGACGCCCTGCGGGTCGACGATCTCGAGACCGACATCGAGGCCGTCGGCCATGGCCTTGACGACCTCCGCCTCGGCCGCGCGCTCGCTCATGCGCAGGTAGGCGGACAGCAGGCCGAGCAGAAGAAATGCGCCGGCCGCCGCCAGCAGCCCGAGCAGCCCGAGCTTGGCCCCTTCCCCGGCGCCGCCGGCAAAAAGCGCGAAGACAGCGAGGACGCCCGAGGCACCGATGCCGGCAACGAGCAAGTAGGCGCCAACGGAGCGCTGCGGCCGCCAGGCAAGCCGTCCCGCGGCCGTCGCCAGGTCGTGGCGTGCCTCCATGTCTGCCATGGCCCGCAGTCTAAGCTGATTCTGGAAGAGGCGGCCCCAAAGCGAATGCAGCGGGAGCGGGAGTGGAACACGCAAGGCGTGGAAAAAGTCGGCGTTTGTACGCATATACGGACCGGAGCGCTCTGGGATGATTCGACTTCGTGCTGTCGGCGCTGACCGACGGGTTGGTGCCTTCAAGAAAGCAGCTATTCAGGTTAAGATGCCATGAAGGTCCGGCGTTGTTGCCGCGTGCCGCGGGAGCACGGGGCGTTGACCTGCCGCACCGAGCTCGTGTGGCGCCTCGGCCGCGACTCAATTGCACGGCTGTCTGCCGCCTTGGCGGCTCGATAGAAACGGCGCAATCTGCGCGCCGCGATTCCATGGGGACCTCAGGACATGTATTGGCTCTACTGGCTCTTCATCCTGATCCTTCTCGCGGCAGCCAGCGGTGCGGCGCTGCTGGCCTATCGCACGTATGCGACAGGCGAGGCGAACCTTCCCAACCTGAACCTCGGCGGGTGGCTGTTTCGACAGAAGGCCGAGCCGCGGCTCGGCGTCGTCGAGCAGGCCACCGTCGATGCGCGCCGGCGCTTGCTGCTGATCCGTCGCGACGGCGTCGAGCACCTCATCATGACCGGCGGGCCCGTGGACGTGCTGATCGAGACCGGAATACCCGCCCCTGCGCGACACACCGAAGCCCTCGACAGGACGTTGGAAGAGCCCTCGCAGCCCGTGTTCACCCGGCAACCGCGTAGCCTCGGCCAAGCTGTGAACGAATGATGCCCGCGTATCGTCGGCGCTTGCGTTTCCTCGTCCTTGCCGGGCTGATGGCCGTCCTGGCCATGGCTGCGGGCCAGCTTCCGGCATCCGCCCAGCAGCCGGCGGCTCAGGCCCAGCCCGAACCGAAGCAACCCGACGGTCAGCCCGCGGCAACAATGCCCCCGCAGGGCCAGGAGGCCGCCAAAGCCGCCTTGCCGAGCGACGTCGCCGACAACGTCTCGCGTCTGGCGGCTGCCATCGAGACGGCAGAAAAGACGATCCAGCAGCTGGCCGACCTGGAGGAGGAGCTCGGCGGCCTGCGGGTCGACGTGGAGACCATCCTTTCGGACTCCGCCCATACGGCCGAGACCTTGCGGCCGGAGCTGGCGGCCGTCCGATCGCAGATCGAGAAGCTCGGTCCGCCGCCGGGCAAGGATGCGCCCGCCGAGGCGCCCGCGCTTGCCGCCGAGCGAGCACGTCTCAACGCGCTGGCGGCCGCCCTCGACGGCGGCATCAAGTCGGCCGAGCTGACGTGGGTGCGCGCGCGCCAGCTCATCGAGAAGATCACCGTCCTGCGCTCCTCCCTGTTCACGAAAAACCTGATGGAGCGCAGGCCCAGCCCCCTTCTGCCGGGGATGTGGCGAGACCTCTTCAACAAGTCGCCCGGCATCGGCGGCCGCATCTCCTACCTGGTGGACGACTGGCTGCATTGGGCCAGCATCAAGCAGACCGCGGTTTGGCTGCTGATCGCGGCGGCCCTCATCCTTTTCCTCGCACTGAAGATTGCCGCGCGCAGGCTCACCGAGCGCCGCCACGCGCGCCGCGAGCCGCCGCTGCCCACGTTCTTCGAGCGCGCCATGTCGGTGGCATGGGTGGCTCCCGTGCGCGCTCTGCCGGCGATCGCCGCGGCCGTCTTGCTCTACTCGGGCCTGGAATACCTCGAGCTGTTGTTCGCGCCCTGGGGTGTCACCGCGGCCGCAACCCTCAAGGCGATAGTGCTGTACGCGGCCGTGTCCGCGCTGATCTTCGCGGTGCTGGCACCTCGCTCGCCGCAATGGCGCCTCGTGTCGCTGGCCGACGCGCCGACCCGGCCCGTCGGCGCGCTGCTCTGCGCCATCACCGCCGTCTACGCCATCGACATGGCGCTCACGGACGTCTCGCGCGTGTTCTACATGCCGCTGGCGATGACGGTGGTGCAGACTTTCGCCGCCAGCGTCGCGTTCTCGGTGTTGCTCATCGGCCTCCTCCTCACCCCCTTCACGCCGCTGGCTGTAGAGCCTGCAGCCGTCGTGGAAGGGGGCAGCCCCGAGCCGCCTCGCCAACGGGCGGCGTATCCACGGCTGACGCCCGTCTGGCTGAAGCTGCCCCTGTGGGTGATCACGCTGGGCATTCTCGCCCTCACGGGCCTCGGCTACGTGGCGCTCGCGCGCTTCATTGCCCAGCAGCTCGTGATGACGGGCCTCGTGATCGTCGTCACCTGGCTGCTCTATCTCGCCATTCGGGCGATCACGCGCGATCCCCAGCACCGGCACAACTCGGTCGGCGAGCTGCTGGAGGCGCGTTTCGGCCTCGACGCGCCGCGCCGCAATCAGCTCGCGTGGCTGACCGAGGTCGCCCTCACCTTCGCCCTGATCATCGGCGCGCTGCCGTTCCTGATGCTGCAATGGGGCTTCTCGGGAGCCGAGATCCGCGACTGGTTCAAGTCGCTGTTCTTCGGCGTGGAGATCGGCCAGTTCCGCATCTCGCTGGCCCGCATCCTGATCGGCATCGTGCTGTTCATCGCCCTGCTGTTCGCCACGCGCCTCCTGCAGCGCTGGTTGCGCGAGCGCGCCCTGCAGCAGACGCGCATGGACCCCGGTATCGTCAATTCCATCGATACCGTCGTCGGATACATCGGCATCGGCCTCGCGGCACTGCTGGCCGTCTCCTACGCCGGGCTCGACATCACCAACCTTGCCATCGTCGCGGGCGCACTGTCGGTCGGCATCGGCTTCGGCCTGCAATCGATCGTCAACAACTTCGTTTCCGGGCTGATCCTGCTGGTGGAGCGGCCGATCCGGGTCGGCGACCGCATCGTCGTCGGCGACCAGCAGGGGCTTGTGCGCCGCATCAGCGTGCGCGCCACCGAGATCGAGACCTTCGACCGGGCGAGCCTCATCGTGCCCAACTCGGAGCTCATCACCGGGCGCGTGCTCAACTGGACGCACCGCGATTCCCTCGGCGCGGTCAACGTCAAGGTCGGCGTCGGCTACAATTCCGATCCCGAGCAGGTCATTGCCGTCCTGAAGAAATGCGCCGA
>DATFCC010000332.1:0-2544 GCA_035253505.1 Hyphomicrobiaceae bacterium | reverse complement strand
CGGAACGAACCGTCACCTATGTCTCAGAACGCACACGATGTCCGATCCGGCTTCATGCGCTGCGCGCGCGCCCGGCGGCAGCCTGTTTCCCCCATTTCCAGCACTCTACCCGACCATCTGGCGCGCGACTTCGCCTCGATTGGAACATTTGCGGGCACCCGCCGTTTCGGCCGCATGCGACCGCTCCGCGATCCCCTGTTCCTGCTCCTGTTCGCCACGGCGGCGGCAACCGCATTCTTCGCGGTCATCATCGCCATGTGAGTGAGGGGCCGCGGCCTGATCGACAGGGTCCGCATGCTAGAAAAAGGGAAAAAGGAAAAGGGGAAGGGCACACGCAACACCCGCGAATGAGCCGGCCTGCAATGCCGGACTCATCAGCGCCCTTCCCCGTCAGGACCTGACGCATACTGATAACCTGACCCCGTGGGGCCATCGAGTCCAAAATTTTTTTGCTCCGGCGAAATACGCTTGAACGTGGAACGTTGTAGTCGTTCCCCCCATTGCAGTTCTTGTGAGGGCGTCCCTGGCGTGATCTCCTCCGCGCGGCGTCTTGCGAGACCCATCACGTGCACGAGCATGACCATCACGACCGGAATCATCCCGCGCATCGCGCAAGTCGCCGCACGGTGCTGCGTGCCGGACTGACGGCGGGCGTCGCAGCCGCCATGCCGCATCTCGCGTGGGCCGCGGCCCCGGTTGCGGCGGAGGCCATGGCGCGGGCGGCCCAGGCCTGGCTCGCGCGCCTCGACGCGCGTCAGCGGCGGGAGGCGCAGCTCGAATGGCCGAGCCCGCTACGGCGCAACTGGCACTACGTGCCGCGCAACCGGCCGGGGGTGGCCTTGGGCCACATGACCGACGGCCAGTCCTCCGCTGCCTGGGAGCTGCTGGGTGCCCTTCTCAGCGCACGCGGCCTCGACCAGGTGCGCGGCCAGCTCGTTGTCGAGCGCATCCTCGGAGAGCTGACCGGCAGCCGGAGTTTTCGCGATCCCGGCAACTATGCGCTGGTCGTTTTCGGAGACCCGGCTGGCAGCGCGCCCTGGGCTTGGCGGTTCGAGGGGCACCACCTGTCATTGAGCGTGCTGGTGGGGCCGGGCCACGGGGTGGCCGTGACGCCGGCGTTCTTCGGCGCCAATCCGGCGCGGGTGCCGCAAGGGCACGGCCACGCAGGCTTCAGGCTGGTCGGCGCGGAGGAAGATGCCGCCTTCGGCCTGATCGGCTCGCTCGACGGCGCCGTGCGAACGCAGGCGGTCATCGCCGGACGGTCGCTCGGCGACATCGTGTCCGGTCCAGGCCGGGAGCTATCTCTGCAACGCACCGAGGGCGTGGCGCTGAGCCGCCTCAACGAGGCCCAGCGCGGCGGCGTCATGCGCATCCTGGAGCTGTATGCCGGCACGATGCGCGAGGAGATCGCGGCCGCGGCGCTCGCCAGGGTGCGCGAGGCCGGCATCGACGCGCTGCATTTTGCCTGGGCCGGCAGCCTGACGCGCGGCCAGCCGCATTACTTCCGCGTGCACGGCCCGGCCGCGCTCATCGAGTACGACAACACCCAGGATGGCGCCAATCACGTGCACTCCGTCTGGATCGATCCGCTGGATGTCTTCGGCCGCGACCTGCTCAAGACCCACTATCAGGGCGCGCACTGACGCGGACCCTAGAGGCGGGGCGGCGGCGGCAAGGGACGCGGAGGCGGCGTGATGGGCGCGTTGGAATACCCAGAGGGCTGCCAGGTGACCACGGTGGCATCGAAGCCCGGCGCGCAGTCGTAGACGAACTCCCACTGGGGCTCCACGAGCGGCTGGCCGCGGATGAGACGACACGACCTGCCCGTCTGCGCAAAGTACTCCATCAGCGGGCCGAAGTAGGCCGATCCCGGCGAGCTGTTGCTGTTGATCGTCATGGGCGTGCCTTCGACAGCCTTGTCCAGGTAGCCTTCGGCCTTGCGGACAATCCCTCTGAAGGTGATGTGCGGGTTGGCCTGGTCCGGCGTCGGACTGATGGCCACGCGGCCGATCTCCGGACGGTCCAGCACCTCGAAGCGACCGTCGCGCGCCAGCAGCAGTTGCACGGGCACCGTCGCGTATTCGCTGCCGATGTAGACTTGGCCGCATCCGGCAAGGAGCGGCAGAATCGCCACCAGCGCCGCCGGCCAGGTCGTCCTCGGCATGTCGCTATCCCGTCGCGCCCGAGCGGAGCTGGCTGCCGAGACGGCAGGGCTTCGAGCGCCGCTACATTGCACACGATTGGCCTGCGCGAGCCTTGCCGCGCAGCCGGATCACGGATGGACACCCTTTCGTGAGAGTCCCAGCCGGAACAGGGATTTGGGTGGGCCCTGCGGATAATGCCCACATGAGCCGATGGCATCGGCCGCACGAACCCGAAGGAGACGAACCAATGAAGAAGACCGCACTCGCCCTGTCGCTCGCCGCCCTCGTGGCGGCCGCCGCGAACCCTGCCCTGGCCTGCGGGAGCACCTATGGGAAGAGCTACCGGGCCGCCCAGGCTGCCACGAAGCCGGCTGTGGCGAAGAAGGCCGAGCCGTCGGCG
>DATFCC010000331.1:0-23483 GCA_035253505.1 Hyphomicrobiaceae bacterium | reverse complement strand
GGCCGGTGCATCCGGCGGGCCGGCCCCGGCGTAGTCCTCCCGCCACCCCGATCGTCATCTCGCCGCTAGCCGGATGGCGGCCGCAGTACGCGTTCGCAGACGAAATCCCAGAGCTACGGAGAGCGCCCATGAACCGCAGAGATACCCTGAAATTCCTGACCGGTGCCACAGCCTTCGCCGCCACCGCCGGGGTACTGGGGCGCGGGGCCGCTCTGGCGCAAGCCAAGCCGTTCGTGCTGCCGCCGCTGGGCTATGCCAACGATGCGCTGGAGCCGCACATCGATACCAAGACCATGCAGATCCATCACGACGCCCACCACGCGGCCTACGTCAACAACCTCAACGGTCTGGTCGACAAGTGGCCGGAGCTGGCGACCAAGCCGGTCAACGACATCCTCTCCAACATGGGGTCGGTGCCGGAGGCGGTGCGTACGGCCGTCCGCAACAACCTCGGCGGCCACTGGAACCATACCTTCTTCTGGGAGCTGATGACGCCGGGCGGAGCCAAGGCGCCGGCGGGCGATCTCAAGAGCGCCATTGACGGCGCCTTCGGTGACTTCGACAAGATGAAGGCGGCGGTCAAGCAGGCCGGCTTGGGTCGCTTCGGCTCGGGCTGGGCGTGGCTCGGCGTCGGCAAGGACAAGAAGCTCGCCGTGTTCAGCACGGCCAACCAGGACTCGCCGCAGATGGAGGGCGCCAAGGGCGTGATCGGCGTCGACGTCTGGGAGCACGCCTACTACCTGAAGCATCAGTCCAAGCGCGGCGACTACATCGACGCGTGGTGGAACGTCGTCAACTGGGACAAGGCTGCTGCCAGCTTCAAGCAAGCCGCCATGTAGTCCAGGACGATAGCGAAGCCTTCGAACGGGCAAGGCCCGGGCACAGCCGGGCCTGCCTTTCAGGCGGAGGCGAAGTAACCCTCTATGAAGCGCCGGTAGATCTGCGTCAGGGTCGCCAGCTCGGCCACCGGCACGTGCTCGTCCACCTGGTGCGCCATGGCGTTGCGCAAGCCGACCTCGACGACCGGGCACAAGTCCTTGATGAAGCGCGCGTCCGAAGTGCCGCCGGTGGTGCTGAGCGCCGGCTCGGCGCCGGTCACCTCGCGGATGGCCGCGCGCATGACATCGACCAGCGGGCCAGGGCTGGTGAGGAACACGTCGCCCATGCCCTCGAAGGAAACCGAGCAACGCGCGCCGACCTCGCGCGCCGCCGCCTCGCACTGCTGCCGGACCCATGCCTCGATGCCCGGGCGGGTATGCAGGTCGTTGTAGCGGATGTTGAAGTTGGCGCGGGCCGAGCCGGGGATGACATTGGTGGCGCTGTTCGGCACCGAGACGATGGTGGCCTGCAGGCTCGACGGCTGGAAGTGCGCCGAGCCCTGGTCGAGCGGCGTCGTGGACAGGCGGTCGATGATGCGCGCGAGCTTTGGAATTGGATTATCGGCGCGCTCGGCATAGGCGGAGTGGCCCTGCTTGCCTTCGACGACGACGCGGGCGTTGACCGTGCCGCGGCGGCCGATCTTGATCTGGTCGCCGAGCGCGATGTTGCTCGCGGGCTCGCCGACGATGCAGGCGTCAAGCGTTTCGTTGCGCTCCTTGAGCCACGCCAGCAGCTTGGGCGTGCCGTTGATGGCGACCGACTCTTCGTCGCCCGTAATGAGAAACGAGAGCGAGCCGCGCGTCAGGCCTCCGCCGGCGGCGATATGGTCGAGCGCGGCGGCGAGGAAGCAGGCGATGCCGCCCTTCATGTCGACGGCGCCGCGGCCGTAGAGGATGCCGTCGGCGATCTCGGCCCCGAAAGGTGCCCGGGTCCAGGCCGTCGCGTCGCCGGCGGGCACGACATCCGTATGACCGGCGAAGCACAGGTGCGGCGCGCCGGTGCCGAGGCGCGCGTAGAGATTTTCGACGTCGGGCGTCCCGGCCTCGCGCATGGTCAGGCGATGGCAGACGAATCCGGCCGGCTCCAGCATGCCGGCGAGCCAAGTCAGCGCACCGCCCTCGATGGGCGTGACGCTGGGGCAGCGGATGAGGGCCTGTGCGAAGGCAACAGGGTCGTTGGCCGTGGTGGAGGGCATGTGGCTTTCCGTTGCGATGATGCCGGCTACCTGCCGGCGGCGCTTTTTCCCAACGACTCAAGGATCATGATCTTCTGCCAGATCTTCTGCGACAATCCCGCGGCTATGCGTTCGATGTCGCTGACGGCCTCCGTGATTTCGGAGTCCGGAAATCCCTGGGCGAACAGGACGGCCACCTTGGATGTGAGAGACAGCATTTCCGAGCAGTAGTCGAGGTAGCGCGTCACCTCGAAGCGGCTCAGCGTGCGCGGTGGTGAGGAGAGCGTGCCGCTGCCGACGCTCACCACCGCGCTCGGGTCCTTGGTGAGCTGGTGCATGTCGATGACGTGGATGATGGAGCGCAGCTCGTGCAGCGCCTTGAGCGCGCCGCGCCGCTTCAGGCGCTCCTCGATCCGCGTGAGGAAGAACACGCCGGCGCCGAGCAGCACCGTCAGGTTGGCGGCCGCCTCCAGGCCCTGCAAGACCGAATAGACATTGTCGGCGGTGGCCGAAACCGACCGGAACAGCAGCAGAGCCACGCCGCCCAACCCGGCCGCACCGGCAACGAGCAGAGCAGCGATGCCGATGCGCAGGCCCGCGCGGCGCTGAGAGACCTCGGCGACACGAGCCGAGTTCTCCTTGGCGATCACAAGGAGCTCCGCGCATACGGCCGCCAGGCCGGCGCCGGGAAATCGCTCGGCGACCCGCTTGTGCAGCGCGGCGATGGTGTCGATGACCTTGTCTGGGTCCAGGGCTCGATAGGTGCGCATGCGCCCCCGGCGCCTAGTCGCGCAGCAGCTCGTTGATGGCGGTCTTGGCCCGCGTCTGCGCATCGACCGTCTTGACGATCACCGCGCAGTAGAGCGATGGGCCCGGCTCGTTGTTGGGGAACGCCTTGCCGGGCAGCGAGCCCGACACCACGACCGAGTAGGGCGGCACCTCGCCCACATGGATCTTGCCGGTGGCGCGGTCGACGACCTTGGTGGATGCGCCGATGAAGGTGCCCATGGCCAACACCGAGCCTTCGCCGACGATGACCCCCTCCACCACCTCCGAGCGGGCGCCGATGAAGCAGTTGTCCTCGATGATGGTCGGGTTGGCCTGCAGCGGCTCCAGCACCCCGCCGATGCCCACGCCACCCGACAGGTGCACGTTCTTGCCGATCTGCGCGCATGAGCCCACCGTGGCCCAGGTGTCGACCATGGTGCCGCTGTCCACATAGGCGCCCAGGTTGACGAAGGACGGCATCAGCACGACGTTCGGGCCGATGAAGGCGGACCGGCGCACGACGGCGCCCGGCACGGCCCGGTAGCCGGCCTTGCGGAAGGTCTCAGCCGACATGCCCTCGAACTTGGAAGGCACCTTGTCCCACCAACTGGCCCCGCCCGGTGCGCCGGCGATCAGGCCCATGTCGCTCAGCCGGAAGGAGAGCAGGACGGCCTTCTTGAGCCACTGATTGACGACCCATTTGCCGCCGGCCTTGGCGGCGACCCTGGCCTCGCCCTTGTCGAGCAGGTCGAGGGCCGTCTCGATGGCGTCACGTGTCTCGCCGCGCGTCGCCGGGCTAATGCTCTCCCGGCGGTCCCAGGCGGTCTCGATGATGGATTGTAACGATGAATCTGCCATGGGCAGCGTTCTGGCGTGATCGTGGCTATGCTGTCAATCGGAACAAGATGCCCGGTAGGTGCTCGTGGCCGCCGGCCGGCGCTTTACGTTCCGGGTGTTGTTACCGTAGATTGAGCGTGCATAGGAAGGGGCTAGCGGGCTGCAGATGAGCGTGCGGGCGGTGGCGGTTGCTCTGGCCGGGATGGTGCTTTTGCCCTCCGGGACCAGCTCTCAGGAATTGAAGTCGCAGGAATTGGCGCTGGCGCCGCATGCAGCGGTCAGCCTTCCAAGCGCGCCGCCGGCCCTGTCCTCGGACTGCCGAAGCAGGCGCGTCGCCGGCGAGCTGTTCCGCCGGCCGCTGCGGGCGTTGAGCCGCGCGGTGCGCGCCAAGCGCAGCGTGCGGGTGCTCGCCATAGGCTCCTCGTCCACCGCCGGCGTCGGCGCCTCCTCCCCGGCGGCGACCTACATCGCACGCCTCGAGAATTCGCTGGAGGGCTCCCTCCGCGGCATGAACATCGACGTCGTCGGTCGCGGCATGTCCGGCGAGGTGGCGCAGGGAGCCGCGGACCGCATGAAGCGTGAGGTGGAGGAGACCAAGCCCGACCTCGTCGTGTGGCAGCTCGGCACCAACGATGCGCTGCGGCACGTGAGCATCGACAGTTTCAAGACCTGCGTGAAGACAACGCTGAGCTGGCTCGCCGACAACAAGATCGATGTCGTCATGATCGATCCGCAGTACGGCGATGCCCTCACCAAGGACGCCTACTACGAAGAGATGGTGACTGCGGTGGCGGACGTCGCCAAGGAGATGCGCGTGCTTCTCGTCGACCGCTTCGAGGCCATGCGCGAGCTGCAGAAGGAGCGCGGCGACCTCTTCTATCTCGCCACGGACAACCTGCATCCCAACGATCGCGGGCACCGCTGCATGGCCGAGCAGGCCGCGCGCGCCATCGTCGGCGGCCTGCTTTCGGCCGATGCCGAACAGTCCAGCCCCGTCTTCTATCCCTGACCCTTTTGCGCTCGTTGCGGGTGAGATCGTGGCCGCCCCTTCCCCAAGGGCGCGAACGGGTTTAACCATGCTGTCGCGATGGGGTCAGTGCCGCGGGACGGTGCCCATTTCCCGGCCTTTTCCTCCTATAGACCCGCCGGGCGGCTTTTGCCGCATGCAGTGTGAGGGACCGTGGGACCCACAGCGTCTTGTCTCCTCCGGACAGGCGTGTGGGCCAGCATCATGCTGGTCCAGGGGGTGATCCTGTCGGCGCCTGCTCCAGCTCAGGTCCTGGAGACACCAGCGCTGTTGGCGATCAGCGAGATCAGGGTAGGGGCGCTCGATCATGACACGCCCGGCCTGTGGGCGGGTACCGGGCTCGAACGGCAAGCTGCCGATGCAAACCTGGAGGTGCTCTTTACGCCGTGGGCCCGCGCGTTTGGGGGATACCTGCGGCCCGCAATCGGCGCGACGATCAATTTCGGTGGGGACACCAGCAAGGTGTATGCCGACTTGCGCTGGGAGATCGGGGCGCCGTCCGGCGTGTTTTTCGCCTTGGGCATGGGGGCGGCCCTGCACGACGGCCGGCTCGACCCGGACACACCCGATCGCAAGGCGCTGGGCTCGCCGGTGCTGTTCCATCCTTCCGTTGAACTCGGCTATCGCTTCGCCGGCGGCACCAGCATCTCGATCTTCGCCGACCACATCTCGAACGGCTACAGCAGGCGCAACAACGATGGGATGGACACCATCGGCGTACGCCTTGGCTACCGGTTCGGGCCACTGGCAATGGAAGAAGCTGTGGCCGAGATGCCGGTTGCCAGCTTCTCCGGATTCTACGTTGGCGCACTCGCCGGCTATAGCTTCGAGCAGGCTGACTGGTTCACGGGAGCGCGGTCCCGCGCCGGCCCAGCGGGGGCGTTCTCGGCTGCAGCCGTTGCCGGCTACAACTGGCAATCCGGCAACGGCGTCTTCGGTCTCGAGGTGGACGCCTCGCCGCTGACCTCCGACCTGGGCACATCCTGCATCGGCCCCGCCATCACCTGCCAGATGGAGGTTTCGGGTGTTTATAGCGTGCGGCCGCGGTTCGGTTGGGTGATCGGCGATGCCATGATCTACGGCACCGGGGGGCTGGCGCTGGCCTACTGGGACGCCGGCGTCACCAATACGGCAACGTCGGCACAGCTCGGCAAGGTGAGCGGCATCAACTACGGCGTGGCCGTCGGGGGTGGCATCGAATACAAGCTCGGCCCGCACTTCGGCGTGCGCGCCGAGATCATGCACTACGGCATCCCGGGCCAGGACGTTACCGTGACGGGCGTGGGAACGGTCACCAACCAGTTTCAGAGCACCGTCGGCCGTGTCGGCCTGATGTGGCACTTCTGACAGCGCCGGCAACCGCCTATTTGCCGTCGTGGAAGATCACGCCGAGCGTGTGGCGCCTCCCGGAGCGCAGGCGGCTGACGCCGTGCCGCATGTTGACGCGATAAACGCCGCGCGTGCCCTGCACGGGGCGGTGGTGCACCGGAAAGATCACGCCCTCGCCCTGGACCAGCGGCACCACCTCGGCGCGCGACTGCATGCGCGGGCGCTGCTCGGTCAGCACGAACTCGCCGCCGGAGAAGTCCGCGCCGGGGCGCGAAAGCAGGAATGCCACCTGCAGCGGGAACACGTGCTCGCCGTAGACGTCCTGGTGCAGGCAGTTGTAGTCGCCGGCGGTGTACTGGAGCAGGAGCGGCGTCGGGCGCACCTGGCCCGCGGCGTGGCAGCGAGCCAGGAACTCGGAGTGGTCGCGCGGGAAGCGCACGTCGAGGCCCATCGCCTCGTTCCACCGGTTGGCGATGCTCGCGAGCCGCGGATACAGCGCCTCGCGCAGGCCGGCAACGACGTCGGGCAGGGGATAGGCAAAGTATTGGTACTCGCCGCGCCCGAAGCCGTGCCGGGCCATCACGATGCGGCTGCGGAAGTGCTCTTCGACTCCGTAGAGGCCCGACAGCGCGGCGCACTCCTCGGGTTCGAGCAGCGGGCCGGTGGTGGCGCAGCCGTGCTGATCGAGCGCGGCGGCAAGGGTCTGCCAATCCAATCCGGCGACCCGCGCGGCGATGTCCGAAGCGGGTAGCGTGGCGGCGCGGGGATGGCGCACCAGTGTTGCCTTGGCCAAATCCACTCTCCGGGTTTTCGATCTTCGGCTGTTGTCACTCTTGCAAGCCGGGCGGCCGGGAGCGACCCGAAACGTGATGCCGGACAGCAGCACGCCGGCGGGCGGCGACCCTACTTCAGCGCCCAGCCAATCAGCCGCTTGGCGTCCTCGCCATCCCATTCGGCGGGGCCCAGCAGGCGGCCGATCTCGCGCCCTTCGCGGTCGATCAGCAAGGTCGCCGGCAGGCCGCCCGCACGCAAGGTGGTCGCCATGCGCGCGGAGCCATCTGCGTAGAGCCCGAGCTTGTCGACCTTGGCCTCGTCGAGGAACTTGCGGGCGCCGGGGAGGCCCGTGCGGTCGACGCTCACCGCCACGACCTCGAAGGCATCGGAGCCAAGCTCGCGCTGCAGGCGGTCGAGGGCCGGCATCTCCTTGCGGCAGGGCAGGCACCAGGTGGCCCAGAGGTTCAGGAGCACGACCTTGCCGCGCCAGTCCGCCAGGGTCCGCTCGCGGCCCGAGGCATCCTGGAATTTGGCTTCGGGCAACGCCTCGGGCGCCTTGCGGAACACGAAGGCCGCCATCTGGCCCTGGCTCAGCGCGTTGGGGCCGGGGCCCGTCGGCATCGCTGCCGATTTACCTTCCGGGCGGGCCGGCCGCTCCGCCGACGGCCGAACGGTGTTGTCAGGCCGGCCCAGGGTCACGTATACGCTGGCGAAGCCGGCGACCGCGGCCGCTGCCGCCGCGACAAGCGCGACGAAGAGCGATTTCCGCTCGGAGGGCCGCCTGTGCGCGGCTGTTGTCGTTTTCTCAGGCACGCGGCCCGCAGCTCCTGCACAGGGCGAGACACCGGAAGGCTCAGGACGTGACCGACAGAAACGCCAACAAGATGTGGGGCGGGCGCTTCACCGTGTCACCGGCCGAGATCATGCAGGAGATAAACGCCTCCATCGGCTTCGACAAGGCTCTGGCGCCGCAGGATATCCGCGCCTCGAAGGCGCATGCCGCAATGCTGGCCGCGCAGGGCATCATCTCCAAGGACGATGCCCGCAAGATCGCTGGCGGTCTCGACAAGGTGCTGGAGGAGATCGAGGGGGGCCGGTTCCAGTTCTCCCGCGCCCTGGAGGACGTGCACATGAACGTCGAGAGCCGCCTGCAGGAGATGATCGGCGAACCGGCCCGCCGCCTGCATACGGCGCGCTCTCGCAACGATCAGGTGGCGACCGACTTCAAGCTCTACGTCCGCGATTGGATCGATGCCGCCGAGGTGGCCCTGGGTGGCCTGCAGCTCACGCTGGCGCGCAAGGCGGACGCGCATGCCGACCTCGTCATGCCGGGCTTCACCCACCTGCAGCCCGCCCAGCCCGTGACGTTCGGCCATCACCTGCTGGCCTATGTGGAGATGCTGGCGCGCGACCGCGGCCGGCTTGCCGATGCGCGCGCGCGGCTCAACGAGTCTCCGCTCGGAGCCGCGGCCCTTGCCGGCACGTCGTTCCCGATCGATCGGCGCATGACCGCCGAGGCGCTGGGATTCGATCGGCCCGCCGCCAACTCGCTCGATGCCGTCGCCGATCGCGATTTCGTGCTGGAGACGCTGGCCGCGGCAACCATTGCCTCGGTGCACCTGTCGCGGCTGGCCGAGGAGATCGTGATATGGATGACGCCGCAGTTCGGCTTCGTGCGGCTCTCCGACCGGTTCACCACCGGCTCGTCCATCATGCCGCAGAAGCGCAACCCGGACGCGGCGGAATTGGTGCGTGCCAAGGTCGGCCGCATCGCCGGTGCGTTCCAGGCGCTCACGCTGGTGATGAAGGGCCTGCCGCTCACCTACTCGAAGGACATGCAGGAGGACAAGGAGGCAACCTTCGATGCCCTCTCCAGCCTGCGGCTTGCCATCGCCGCCATGGCCGGGATGGTTGCGGACCTCGAGCCCAATGGCGAGGCCATGGAGGCCGCCGCCGGAGCCGGCTACGCCACGGCAACCGACCTCGCCGACTGGCTGGTGCGCTCTGCCGGCCTGCCTTTCCGCGAGGCTCACCACATCACCGGGCGCATCGTGGCCGCGGCGGAAGCCAAGGGGGTGCCCCTCGACAAGCTCCCGCTGGCCGACATGCGCGCGGTGAGCGGCGCCATAACGCAGGAGGTGTTCTCAGTCCTGTCCGTGCAGAATTCGGTGCGCAGCCGGACCAGCTTCGGGGGAACGGCGCCACAGAATGTACGCAAAATGGCGCGAGGCTGGATAAAGCGATTGGAAAAGGCCTCCGCGAAGGGGTAAAAGCGAGGCCAGGGCCTCTAAGCCCGATTTGTGCCCCGGCGCTCGGGGCGCCTGACACCGTGAACAAGGTTCAACCGACCGTAATGCGGAGCCTATTGAAGCTTGGTGTTGTAACGGTGGTGGCGGCAGCGGCCGCGCTGGTGCTGTCCGGCTGCGGCGTGCGTGGCCCGCTCGAGGCACCGCGTGAGGCCGCCGGTGCGGTGGAGACGGGCAACGCTACGCCCGGGTCCCCCGGTGCGCCTGTCGCCCATAAGCCTTCGGTCCTCGACCCCCTGATCCGCTGACGGGCGTGAAATGCATCATTTCAGCTACGTCGGTGGCGTCCTCCACGCCGAGGACGTAAGCCTTGCGCGGATTGCCGCGGCCGTCGGCACGCCCTTCTATTGCTATTCGACGGCCACCCTGGAACGGCACTACCGCGTGCTGAGCGAGGCCTTCTGCGGTTTTCGCGACACGCTCATCTGCTACGCCATCAAGGCCAACTCCAACCAGGCGGTGATCGCCACCCTGGCGCGGCTCGGTGCCGGCATGGACGTCGTGTCGGAGGGTGAGCTGCGCCGCGCGAGGGCCGTGGGCGTTCCCCCCGACCGGATCATCTTCGCGGGCGTCGGCAAGACGCGCGAGGAGATGGCCTATGCCGTTTCCGAGGATATTCTCTCATTCAACGTGGAGTCCGAGCACGAGCTCGAGGCCCTGAGCGAGACCGCCGGGAGCCTCGGGCGCACGGCGCGCATCGCCCTGCGCGTCAATCCGGACGTCGACGCGCGGACGCATGCCAAGATCTCCACCGGCAAGGCGGAGAACAAGTTCGGCGTTCCCTTCGAGGAGGCGCGCCGGCTCTACGACAAGGCGAGGTCGCTCCCCGGTGTCGAGGCGACCGGCATCCACACGCACATCGGCAGCCAGATCACCGACCTGGCGCCCTTCCGCAACGCCTTTCGTCTCATGCGCGAGCTGGCGGTGGACCTGCGGGCCGCAGGGCATACCATCCGGCATCTCGATCTCGGCGGTGGCCTCGGTGTGCCCTATCGCGGCGGCAATGACGTGCCGCCATCCCCGAGCGAATATGCCCAGGTCGTGCGCGAGACCGTGGGCGACCTCGGCCTTCCACTCACCCTCGAGCCGGGCCGGATGATCGTCGCCAATGCCGGCATCCTGGTCGCACGCGTCGTCTATGCCAAGCGCGGCCGCGACAAGACCTTCACGATCGTCGATGCCGCCATGAACGACTTGATCCGGCCGACGCTCTACGAGGCCCATCACGAGGTGTGGGCCGTCGAGGAGGCACGCAACCGGGCAGAGCCGGTCATGCAGGACGTGGTCGGGCCGATCTGCGAAACGGGCGACTACCTGGCGCTGGACCGCCGGCTGCCGCCGCTGGTGGCGGGTGACCTCGTCGCCTTCATGACGGCGGGCGCCTATGGCTCGGCGATGTCCTCCACGTACAACTCCCGGCCGCTGGTGCCGGAGGTACTGGTGAGGGGCGACACATTCGCCGTGGTGCGGCCGCGCCAGAGCTACGCCGATTTGATCGGATTGGACCGCCTGCCCGACTGGCTCCAGTGAGCCGGTAACCGTCGCTCGGTAGTCCTACACAAGCAGCTCGAGCTTGGTGTTCGTGTTGGGACAGCTATGCTGCCCGTCCGGCGGCAACCGGGGTGTGTCGGGCGGCACCGCCCGGGGCGGATTGATGATGATGCCGGGGAACGGCTGTATCGTCGCCGGCGGCGTGGGTGCAGGATCGCTTTGGGCCAGCGCACCGCCGGCCAGCAGGACGGCGCCCAGGGCCAGGGCTACGGCGGGACGTGGCACGGTCTTCATTGCGCGCTCTCGCATGCGGGAATCGCGCAATGATACTCTGCGCTCCTCTCAGCGTCATCGCGCCGGGCGGCCATCGATCCACGAACAGTTGCTCCGCGGCCACGCTGTGCCGGAAGGGCGCAGTCGTACTCCGCTACACCGTGGCCTGGGTCCCCAGGATCACGGTCGCCTGGGAGGAAAGAACGCCTCCGTTGCCGTGGGCCAGGGCGACCTCGCAGTCCTTGACCTGGCGCTCGCCGCACTCCCCGCGCAGCTGCCGCACCGCCTCGATGAGCAGGAACAAGCCGTACATGCCGGGATGGCAGTAGGACAGGCCACCGCCGTTGGTGTTGACTGGCAAGCTGCCCTTCGGGCCGATACGTCCGCCCTCCACGAAGGCGCCTCCCTCGCCCTTCTTGCAGACCCCGAGATCCTCCAGGAATAGGATCGTGTTGAGGGTGAAGGCGTCATAGAGCTCGAAGGCGTCGATGTCGGACGGCCCGAGCCCGGCCATCTTGTAGGCGGCCTTTCCAGATTTGACCGTCGCCGTCACCGTCAAGTCCGGCATGCTGGAGATGCTCGCGTGCGTGGTCGATTGCCCGCAGCCCAGCACGTAGGCCGGCTTCTTCTTCAGCGAGCGTGCGCGCTCGGCCGACGTGACGATCACCGCCCCGCCCCCGTCGGTAACGAGGCAGATGTCGCGCACCGTGAAGGGATAGCTCACCATGCGCGCCGACAGCACGTCCTGGATGCTGAGCGGTTTCTTGTCCCAGGCGGCGGGGTTGAGCTGCGCCCACTCGCGTGCCGCCACGGCGACGGCGGCAAGCTGCTCGCGCGTGGTGCCGTACTGGTGCATGTGGCGCGCGGCCGCCATGGCGTAGGCACTCGACGGCATGAACGGGTTGAAGGGCGACTCGTAGGGATTGATCTCGCGCACCGAGGCCTGCTTGCGGCCGATGCTGCGCTGGGTCGAGCCGTAGGCGATGACGGCGACGCTGCACAGGCCCTGCTCGATGGCGCTCATGGCGTGCGCCACGTGGTACTCGAACGAGGAGCCGCCGACGATGGTCGAGCCGATGAACGGCGGATCGATGCCAAGATATTCGCACAGCGCCAGCACCGACAGCCGGCTCTGCGTCGTGGCGCTGAACACGCCGTCGACGTCCTTGAGGGCGAGCCCGCAGTCGTCGAGAGCCCTTCGAATGCCCTGTGCCATCAGGTCGATGACGGACATGCCGTCCGCCACCTGGCCGAGATCGGATTCGGCGACACCGACGATTGCCGCGCTGCCGCGCTTCAAGCCGCTCATCACTTGCCCTCCGCCGGGACGAACACGGGACAGGGCGGCTCCTCGCCGCCTGGGCGATGCACGCGGAAGCGCACGCGTTGGCCGATCTTCACCTGCATGGGATCGATGTCCTCGACCCGGCTCATGAGGCGGAAGCCCTCGTCGCAGTCGATCAGTGCGACGTTGTAGGGCGCGCCTTTGGCCGGGTGCACGACCGTGGTCGAATACACGGTGCCGAGACCCTTGCTTACCCGCCATTCGAGCCTTGCGCTGCCCGTGAAAGGGCACAGCACGCGCGGATAGAAGACGGCCTTCTTCGCCTCGGGGCTGTACTGATAGGCCAGCTCGCCCTTCTCGAGATGCTCGAGATAGGTGTTGAGCGGCGACTTCTCTGCTGCCGGCATGAAACCCGGATCCTCCCCGTGTGCGCTGGTCTGCAATGCTAGCGCCGCCGGGCGCGACCTATCAACCGCGGTTTGTTTCTGCATGGCTCGTAGCTAATATCCGCCGCGTGCCCGGGACGGGTCGAGAGGTGTGCGCATCATGAAGCTGTTGTGGTCGTCGCGCTCGCCGTTCGTGCGCAAGGTGATGGTGGCGGCGCACGAATTGGGTCTGGCCGAGCGCATCGGCACCGAGCGTGTCGTCGTGTCGGCAGCCGCGCCGAACGCCGATGTGATGGCGGTGAACCCGCTCAACAAGATTCCGACGCTGACCCTCGATGATGGATCGGCGCTCTACGACTCGCGCGTGATCTGCGAATACTTCGACACGCTGCATGGCGGGCAGGCGCTGATCCCGCCGACCGCGCCGGAGCGCTGGACGGCGCTGCGCCGCCAGGCGCTCGGCGACGGGCTCATGGACGTGATCGTGCTCCGGCTCGGCGAGCAGAACAGGCCTGCCGGCCAGCAGTCCGAGAAGCATCGTGCGGCTTTCCGGCTCAAGATCGCCACGACCCTCGACCGGATGGAGAGCGAGGCCGGTGATCTCGCCGGTGCGCCGACGATCGGCCACATCGCCATTGCCTGTGCGCTCGGTCATCTCGATTTCCGCTTCGCGGACGACGCGTGGCGCAGCGGTCGACCGGTGCTGGCGCGCTGGTACGATGCCTTCGCGCAACGGCCGTCCATGCAAGCCACGCAGTATGTCGAGGTGTATTGAGGAGAGTCCCAACGTGATCAAGGTTCCGCAGCAGCAGATCCCCGGCGTCTACCATCGCCGCGTCGGCGACATCGTCGTCACCGCGTTGAGCGACGGCCATCTCGACGGCAGCATCGACGTGTTGCGCAACATCAAGCCCGAAGAGGCGCGCCAGATCCTGGCCGACAATTTCCGTCCCGCGCGCCGCACGCAGGTCAACGCCTTCCTGATCTATTCGGCCGGGCGCCTGGCGCTGATGGAGACGGGTTCCGGCAACTACCTGCTGCCGACGGCCGGCAAGCTGCTCGACAACATCAAGGCGGCCGGCGTCAACCCCGCCGATATCGAGACGGTGCTGCTCACCCACATGCACCCCGACCATTCCGCGGGATTGACCGACATGACCACCGGCAAGCGCAACTATCCCAATGCCGAGCTCGTCATGCACGAGAACGAGCCGAAGCACTGGTTCGACGACGCCAAGATGAACGCGGCACCCGAGCGGGCGCAGAAGCTCTACTTCCAGGCCGGCCGCGAGCAGGTTCTGCCGTACAAGGACCGCTGGCGCCTGATCAGGCAGGGTGAGGTGTTCCCGGGCGTCACGGCCATTCCGCGCCATGGCCACACGCCGGGGCATACCACCTTCATGATCAGCTCCGGCAACGACCAGCTCCTGATCTGGGGCGACACCGTCCATGTCCCCGAGGTGCAGACGGCACGTCCCGAGGTGTGCATGGAGTTCGACACCGACACCGAAGGGGCAGCCGCTTCCCGCCGCAAGGTGTTCGACATGGTGGCGACCGACCGGCTGCTCGTCACCGGCATGCACATGCATTTCCCAGGCTTCACCCACCTGGTGCGCCGCGGCAGCGGTTATCAGCTCATTCCCGAGCCCTGGGAGAACGCACTGTAGCGCATCCTTCCTTTCCCAGGGCTGGGAGAGCGGGCCGGCAGCGGCCTACTTCAGGACCACCAGGGCGTCGGCGGCAACCACGCCGGCGCCGACGGGGCCGACGAACACCGGGTTGATGTCGAGCTCCTTGAGCCGAGGCGCCAGCGCCGAGGCCATCTTCGACACGGCCACCAGCGTCTCCGCCAGTGCCTTCTTGTCGGCCGCCGGCTTGCCGCGGTAGCCCTCAAACAGCTTGGCCGCACGCAGGTCGGCGATCATGTCGTTGGCGGTGTCGATATCGAAGGGCGCGACCCGGTAGGTCACGTCCTTCAGCACCTCGGTGAACACGCCGCCGAGACCCAGTGCCACCACCGGCCCGAAGCTCGGATCATTGATGACGCCGATCAGCGTTTCCAGGCCCGAGGCCATCTCCGACACCAGCACGCCCTCGATGGTCGCGCCCGGCACGTGCTTGCGGGCGCTGTCCGACACCTGCCGGGCGGCGTCGGCGAGCCCATCGCGCGTGACGCCGAGCTTCACGCCGCCGGCTTCCGTCTTGTGCGGCACCTCGCGGGAGACGACTTTCACCGCATAGGGTGCCTTCAGCTTGCTGGCCGCCGCCAGAACGTCGCTGCCTGCGGCGACGAATACCTCCTTGGCCACAGGCACGCGGAAGGCCCGCAGCACGGCCTTGCTTTCCGCCTCGTTGAGGGTGACGGCGCCGGCCGGCAGCTCGAGATCCTTCGGGCTCTTCACCTCCGGGGCCCGGCGCGGCAGCAGGCGTCGCTGATCGGCAGCAAACCGCGACAGGATCGCGGCGGCCCGCGCGAGCCGTACCGGCGTCGTCACGAACGGCACGTTGGCCGCGGCCAGCGCCTTGGCCGCCTCCTCGGATTTCGCCTGGCGGCCGGACCATTGCACGCTGACGGGCTTGTCGGTCTTGGCGGCGGCGGCGGCGATGACCTCGGCGCTGTGCGCGGCGGCCGGCCCGGAGATCGAAGCGATCAGCACGACGAGCTGATCGAGGCCTGGGTCCTCCAGCACGACGTCGAGCGTGCGCGCGAACAGCGTCTTGTCGTTGAAGAGTGCGGCGGTGATGTCGGCCGGGTTCTCGGCGGAGCCGAACGCCGGGATCATCTCGCGCAGCCGCGACAGCGTCTGCGGCGCGAACGGCGGCAGCGTCAGCCCGTCGCGCACCGCCGCGTCCGCGAACACCACGCCCGAGCCGCCCGAAATCGATAGCACGCCCACCGCATTGCCCTTGGGCAGGCGGCCCTGGCCGAACAGCTTGGCGAGATCGACGATGGGCTCCACGTCGTCGACCTCGATGATGCCGCACTGGCGCATGGCGGCGCGATAGAGATCGTAGGTGCCGGTCATGTTGGCGGTGTGCGAGGCGGCGGCCTTCACCCCGGCATCGGTCGTGCCGGCCTTCCAGATCAGCACCGGCTTGCCCGTCTGCAGCGACTTGCGGCCGAGATCGAGCAGAGGCCGCGCATCAGGCGTCCCCTCGAGATAGGCGAAGGCCAGCGACGTGCCGGGATCATCGAGGAAGGAGGAGAGCAGCTCCGGCATGGCGATGTCGGTCTCGTTGCCGGAGGACACGCAGTAGCGGAAGCCCACGCCCTGTGCCTCGGCCAGATTGACCACGGCGTAGCCAAAGCCGCCGGATTGGAACGCGCACGACACGCTGCCCGGCCGGAAGTCGGTCTCGTCCGCAACGCTGCCGAAGGCGGCCCACACCCGCGCCTGGATCGAGAGCATGCCCTGGCAATTGGGGCCGACGGCGCGCACACCGCTCTCGTCGATGGCCTTCTTGAGCTCGGCCTCGAGCTTGCGTCCTTCTGCCCCCGTCTCGCGGAACCCGGCGGTCAGGATGACGGCGAACGGAATGCCGGCCTTGCCGCAGTCGCGGATGGCCTTGGCCACGCCCGGCGCCGGCACCGCGACGATGGCAAGGTCGCACGGGTCCTTCAGCGCCATCACGTCGGGATAGCAGGTGAGGCCGTGCAGCTCCGGATACTTGGGATTGATGGGATAGACGCCGCCAGCATAGCCCGCCTTCTTCAATGCCTTGATGGGATGCCCGCCGATGCGGCCGAGGTCCGCGGATGCGCCGATGATGGCAATGCCTTTGGGGTGAAACAGCTTGTCGAAGCTCAAGGGCGCCTCCCGGGTGCCGGCCCGATCGGAGATTGTCCACCTCCCCTGCCGCGGCCTGGGGCGACGTTTGCACGCCGCATCCGTCCCGTCGACTCCGCGGACCGCAGATCTGGTCTACTGGCCGATCCGCAGCGAGGCGACGAAGCGATTGACGTCGTCGGAGCGGGCACTGCCGGGGGTGCCGGCGTAGATCAGCGTGAACACCTGCGAGCCCTTCATCGCCGAGAACGACCGGATGGCGTGCCCGCTGCGCGTGCCGATGGCATCAACCGCGGTCAGTCCTTGCACCGTGACCCAGTCCACGCTCGCCCACTTGGCGCCTTCCATACCCTTGGCCAGGTTGTCCAGCCCTCCCTGCAGGTTGGCCCGCGGATTGGCGACATTGATGTCGTCGGGGTAGACGGCGGATTGGACGATATAGGCATCCGCGCCGTGCTCGAGCAGATACTGGTGCAGCGTGTAGGAGGAGCCGGTGGCGGTTTTCATCTCCGCCGTCGTGTATTTGGGCTCTGCCGGAAGGGCCGCGGTGAAAGATCCGGCAGGCCCGGTGACGGTGTGCCAGCTTGGCGCCGCGGGCACGGAAGCCGCGGCGGGGGCCGCGGCCGGCGCTTGAGGCGCGCCGGCGGGCGACTTGGCGCTCGTCTCGCCATCGGCGGGTGGTGTGTCGGAAGGAGGGGCCGCTTGCGCGGGTGCCGTGCAAGCGGCCCACGCAATCGCCGCGAGCATGAGGGCCAGCACACGCAACCGGTGCAGGGTCATCGTCGTGTCCCATTCGCTTGCCATTGGCTTCCCGTCAGCTCGTGAGCATACGAATGCCGCACGGGAAGCCAAGAAAAATGCCGCTTGCGGAGCTCTCGTCATATGCGACGAAATGGGCCATGCGCGTCACGAGCGGCGACAACCAGCACCTATTGAGGTCGTGCCGATGAACCCGGGCGCTCCTGTCAATTGGTACGTGCACGGCGCCGGGCTGGCTCTGGCAGCGATCAGCTACGTCCTGATCGCGCGCGTGCTGGTGGATTTGGCCTTCGGCTCACGCGGCGACAACGTGCTCTTCCGCGCGCTGCGCTGGGTGAGCGATCTCATCGTGCGACCCGTCGGTGCCGTAACGCCGAGGATCGTTCCTGGCATCCTCGTAAGCACCTGTGCGCTGGCTTGGATCCTGACCGCGCGCCTCGTGCTCGTCCAGGTCGCGGCGGCGATGGCGATGCGCCGTACCCTGGGTTGACGCACATGCAGGCATCGGCAGGCTACGGACAAAGGCTGCTGCGCCGGGATGTGCCGCTGGCGCTCACGGCCGGCCTGGCTGTGATCAACGGTCTCGACTTCTCACCCTTCTTCGACACGGTCTCTTTCTGGCTCTACAGCTTCGCCCGTGGGTCGCGCCTCTATCATGGCGAGGTGTTCTACTATCTCACGTCCGCCGCGATCACGGTCATGACCTTGCTGATCGGCGGCGTCCCTGCCGCCATCTACGAGCGCGTGCGCGGCCTGCAGCAAAGCTCGCCGGGGTCGCTCATAGTCTGGCTCGCGGCCACCCTGCTGCTGACGTGGCCGACCCTGTTGCGGCTGGTGACACTCGGAGAGGAATGAGGGCCGCTAGCGACCGGGCTTGGTCACGGCCACCTTGGTCGTCCATCCCGTCTCGTCGGGAGGAGCCTCGAACTTGGCAGCGGCGGTCGCCTTCTCGGTGGCAGCCGTCATGAGCGGCTTCGGCTCGAGCTTCACGAGGCTGCGCACGTAGTCGACATTGGCGGCGGCGTTCTCGGCGGGGAGATCGCGCGCCGCAGCCAGCTTGGCCTCGTCGTACTTCCCCTGCAGGCCCAGGACGAGGGCGAGGTTCTGGCTCACGCGCTGATTGTGGTCGCCCAGCGCCGCGGCCTGCTTGAGCAACGGCTCGGCCTTCTCCGGCTCGCCGAGCATGGCATGGGCCAGCGCCAGGTTGTTCAGGATGGAGGGCTCGTTCGGCGCCACCGCGCGTGCGCGCTCGTAGAAAGCGATCGCGTCGCGATAGATGCCCTGCTTGGCGAGCACCGTGCCGCGGGCCGAGATGACGCGCCAGTCGGGCCTGGCAGGGTCGTCCGCCTGCTGGAGCAGTTTCTGGGCGACGCTGATCTGGTCGAACTCGAGGGCCAGGCGGCCGTACTCCGCGTTGAGGGCGCGGTTGGTGCCATGGAACACGGATGCCTGCTGCAGGACCGCCAATGCCTGCTGCTTCTCACCCAGGGCCTTGAGATTCTTGGCAAAATTTATGGCCGCCTGGGCGTCCTTGGGGTTCTTCGCATAGGCCTTGCCCCAGTATTCGGTGGCCTTCTGCAACTCGGTGCGGCCATCGGGCGAGGGAGGATTGGCGGCCTCCGTGAGGCTCGGTGCCTGCGCCATCGCCAGCAGGGATTGTGCCGTCTCGGAAGAGGAGCACCCGGCGGCGAGCAGGCTGCAGGCCGCCGCGGCGAGCAGTCCGCGGACACGGATGGGCGCGTGCGCCGCGCCGGCGGTTCCTGCACCAGACATGTTCGACCCTTCGCCCTGGGACGCGCCCGCATGATTCGCCGGTCGCAGCCTCAGTCTCCAGAGCTGCCGTCAACGAAGTCTTAACCTGAGCGCGGCGGCTTGCGCGGGGCTGACGCCGCGCCTATCCGCCGGTCTCGCGGCGCGCGCCTTCTGCCCAGGCGGCCATCGCCGGCAGGGCGAAAATGGCATCGACATAGGCTTGCGCCATGCCGTCATCGCCGTAGGGGGCAAGGTCGGGGAGGTAGGTGCGAAAACGGGAGGCCACCGGCGCATACATCGCATCGGCGGCGGAGAACGCGCCGAACAGGAACGGTCCTTGCCGGCCGTGGCGGAGGCGGCATTCGCGCCACAGGGCAATGATGCGGCGCACGTCCGCGGCCACCGGGTCGGGCAGGCTCGCCATGGGCCGGCGGGCGAGCAGCTCCATGGGGCAGTGGTCGCGCAGGGGCGCAAAGCCCGAATGCATCTCCGCTGCGCTCGACCGCGCGAGCATGCGGGCCTCGCGGGCGGCAGGCCACAGATGTGCTTCCGGATGTGCCTCGGCCAGGTATTCCACGATCGCCAGGCTGTCCCAGACGGGCTCGGCACCGGCGAGCAGCAGAGGCACCTTGCCCGACGGCGAGTAGCGCAGGATGTCCGCCTTCGATTCCGGCTGGCGCAACCTGATGTTGATCTCCTCAAAGGGAATCGCCGCCTGGCGCATGGCGAGCCATGGCCGCAAGCTCCAGCTCGATAGGTTCTTGTCGCCGATAACCAGCCGATAGTTCATGGAAGATTCGACCCCTTCGCGCCTTCCAGCCGCAGCGGCTCGGCACTCTTGCAGACAGACGCGGCGTACGCCAAACTGACGTTAACGTCAGGGTTCCGGAAGAGCAAAAACAATCAGGGAACAAGGAGGAGCTGCGTGGCCAATTCCAGCACGCTCAAAGTCCGCGTCGATCGCGAAAAGTGCCAGGGTCACAACCGCTGCAAGGCGCTGGCGCCCGAGCTTTTCGAGCTGGATGAGTACGGCAACGCCCGCGAGAAGGGCGACGGGACGGTGCCCGCCGGCCTCGAGGACAAGGCCTACCTCGCCAAGTCCAACTGCCCGGAGTTTGCCGTCGAAGTCATCGAGACGGAGGGCTGAGGCATGAGCCGTCCGCCGGTCAAGGACTGGGCCACTGATTTCGATCATCTCGACGCGGCCTGGGTCAACGATCCGTTCCCCATCTGGGACGAGATGCGCAAGACGTGTCCGATCGCCCATACCGAGCGCTTCATGGGCGTATACTTTCCCTCGCGCTACGCCGACGTGCGCGCGGTAGCCTACGACACGGAGCATTTCTCCTCGCGCCGGATCATCGTGCGCGAGACGCCCCCGCCGCGCATTCCCGCGCCGCCGATCACCTCCGATCCCCCCGAGCACCGTCCCGCGCGGATGGTGCTGCTGCCGCCGTTCACCCCCGACGCCATGAAGAAGCTCGAGCCGCGCGCACGGGCGCTGGCCAACGAGCTCATCGACAGGTTCGCCAAGCGTGGCAAGGCCGACGCGGCAGTCGAGTATGCCCAGGAAATCCCGGTGCGTCTCATCGCCCATATGCTGGGCCTGCCGGAATCCGACGGCGATCTCTATCGCAGATGGATCAAGATGATCCTCGAGGAGGGCATCACCAACGTTCCCATCGCCGTCAAGGCGGCCGAGGAGATGACCCATTACTTCATGGGTTACGTGCAGCAGCGCACGCAGAAGCCGGGCGACGACCTCATCTCCTACCTGATCAAGGCGCGGCACAATGGACAGCCGCTGGCGCCGGAGAACGTGATCGGCTCGCTGCGCCTGCTGTTGATTGCGGGCATCGACACCACCTGGAGCGGGATCGGCTCGTGCATCTGGCACCTTGCGACCCACGCCGAGGACCGGCGCCGCCTCGTGAAAGAGCCGCAATTGATGCCGACGGCCATCGAGGAGTTCCTGCGTGCCTATGCGCCGGTGACCATGGCGCGCGAGGTGGTGAAGGAGACGACCATCGACGGGTGCACGTTCAAGCCCGGCGAGATGGTGCTCCTGTCGTTCCCTGCGGCAAACCGCGATCCCGCGATGTTCCCCGATGCCGACAAGGTGCTCATTGACCGCAAGGAAAACCGGCATGCGGCCTTCGGGCTCGGCATCCACCGCTGCGTGGGATCGAATCTGGCCCGCATGGAGATGACCATCGCCGTCGAGGAGCTCCTGAAGCGGATTCCCGAGTTCGAGCTGAATGGACCCGTCACATGGTCGGAAGGCACCGTGCGCGGCCCGCGCCAGCTTCCGATCAAGTTCTGACCTCGCGAACAGGAGCCGTCGCATGAGCCAGCGTCCGCCGGTCAAGGATTGGGCCACGGATTTCGACCACCTGGATCCCGCCTGGGTCAACGACCCGTTTCCGATCTGGGACGAGCTGCGTCAGAAGTGCCCCATCGCCCATACCGAGCGCTTCAACGGTGTCTACCTGCCGACCCGCTATGAGGACGTGCGCGCCATCGCCTACGACCCCGAGCATTTTTCCTCGCGCAAGGTGATCGTGCGCGAGAGCCCGCCGCCGCAGAACAACGGCGCGCCGCCGATTACCTCAGACCCGCCGCGCCACCGTCTGGCGCGCATGGCCTTGTTGCCGCCGTTCACGCCCCAGGCGATCGAGAAGCTTACCCCGCTCACGCGCGCACTCTGCAACGAGCTCATCGATGCCTTCGCCGGCAAGGGCGGCTGCGATGCGGCGGTCGAGTACTCCCAGCACCTGCCGGTCAAGGTGATCGCGCATATGCTGGGCATTCCGCAGAGCGACGGCGACCGCTTCCGCGGCTGGGTCAAGCTCGTCTTGCAGGACGGCATCACCGACGACGCCGCAACCGTGCGCGGTTTCACTGAAATCCGCGAGTATTTCGAGCCGCTCATCCGGCAGCGGCGTGCCGACCCCGGTGATGATCTCGTCAGCTACCTCACGCAGCAGACTTATCCCGACGGGCGGCAGTTCACCGACAATCACGTGCACGGGTCGGTGCAGCTCCTGCTGGTCGCGGGCATCGACACCACGTGGAGCGGGATCGGCTCCTGCCTGTGGCACCTCGCCAAGACGCCCGCGGATCGCGAGCGCCTCGTGCATGAACCGAGCCTCATGCCGCTGGCCATCGAGGAATTCCTGCGTGCCTATTCGCCGGTGACGATGGCGCGCGAGGTGGCCAAGGAGACGGAGGTCGGCGGCTGCACCTTCAAACCCGGGGAGATGGTGCTCCTGTCCTTCCCGGCGGCCAATCGCGACCCCAAGATGTTCGCCGATGCCGACAAGGTGCTCATCGACCGCAAGGAGAACCGGCACGCGGCGTTCGGCCTCGGCATCCACCGCTGCGTCGGCTCGAACCTGGCGCGCATGGAGATGACGGTTGCGGTCGAAGAGTTCCTCAAGCGCATTCCCGAGTTCCACCTTGCGGGCGAGGTGACCTGGTCCGAAGGCTCGGTGCGTGGCCCGCGCAAGCTGCCACTGCGTTTCGGGCCGGCTTGACGACCGGTCCGAAAGGGGTCAGACCCCTCGCCTCCGGCGTCGTGCGAAACAAGCCACCGTCGCACGCGAGGGCGCCGACCTCCTTTGCCAACAGCCCGGACCCTCTCTCATGCCGCTCAAGGCCGCCATCGTTCCCGTGACGCCGTTTCAGCAGAACTGCACGCTGCTGTGGGACGAGACGGGCAAGCAGGGCGTGGTGGTCGATCCCGGCGGTGACCTCGATCGCATCGAGGCCGCCATCAAGCAGACGGGCATGACGCCCGAGAAGATCCTGCTCACGCACGGCCACGTCGATCACGCCGCCGGTGCCGCCGAGCTCAAAACGAAGCTGGGCGGCGTGCCCATCGAGGGCCCGCACCAGGCGGACAAGTTTCTGCTCGACGGCCTCACCGCGCAGGGCATGGCCATGGGAATGTTGGGCGCCCGCAACGTCACGCCCGATCGCTGGCTGGTCGAGGGCGACAAGGTGACGGCGGCCGGGGCGACCTTCGCCGTGCTGCATTGCCCGGGCCATTCGCCGGGCTCGGTGGTGCTGGTGAACGCGGCGCAGCGTTTTGCGCTCGTCGGCGATGTGCTGTTCCGCGGCTCGATCGGCCGCACCGATTTTCCCTACGGCGACCATGCCGCCCTGATCGATGCCATCAAGACCAAGCTGCTGCCGCTCGGCGACGATCTGGTTTTCATCTGCGGTCACGGGCCCATGAGCACGATCGGCGAGGAACGCCAGACCAACCCTTTCCTCGCCTGATCCGACTCTCGCCCTTGCGATCGACGTAGGGTGGTGTGCGCGTCCGTACTTGGAAACCCTCAGGACTTGGTTGGAGTGCGGTCGTCACGACAGCCGCGCCGCGGAGCGGCCGGCGGTGCGGCCGGAGAAGATGCAGCCGCCGAGGAAGGTGCCCTCGAGGGCCCGATAGCCGTGCATGCCGCCGCCGCCGAATCCCGAAGCCTCGCCGGCTGCGAACACGTTGCCGAGCGGGGCGCCATCCCCCTTCAGCACACGTGCGTCGAAATCGGTCGCGAGGCCGCCGAGGGTTTTGCGGGTGAGGATCGACAGTCGCACCGCGATCAGCGGCCCGGCGGTGGGATCGAGCAGGCGATGCGGCTTGGCCACGCGGA